>JAHDSS010000357.1 GCA_018432565.1 Kiritimatiellia bacterium | reverse complement strand
TTCTCACGATTTCAAGCGGTTGCGCAGAAACCGCCGGCAAGCACACTTTCTTGCCTGCCAAGAAATACACGGAAAATGCCAGCAAATCCGCGGGGGGAAGGGGGAATTCTTTCCTGTTTATGCATCTATGGGATGGTAGTGGAACAGAGCATAGATCAGAGCACATGGCCTGCCAAGTATGAACTCGCATGGTCTCCGGCTCGTCCAGACCTTATGGCTGAAGCTGGATCGGCTCAGCCGCCTTCGAGTAAAACAGTGGCGTGCCTGCGGAGGTTCCGCGGGCTGCCCGGCAAGCCGGGCCTATCCGCATACATGAGAACGTCACGATTCAGGCACGGCGCGCGTAGTGCGACGTAGACTGCAACGCCTTCACCGAATTCATCTAGGCCAGAGTGAAGGCTTGTACCTCTTGCTCCAAGCGGTCACCGAGGCGGTCTTGCTCCTGCTCCAGATCAAAGTGACCCTGAAGATTCAGCCAGAACTGCGGCGAGACGCCGAAATACCGCCCAAGGCGCAGGGCGGTGTCCGCGGTCACGCTGCGGTTGCCATGCACAATCTCATTGATTCGCCGGGGCGGGACGCTGATGTCGCGCGACAGGCGGTACTGGGAAATGCCCATGGGGGTCAGAAATTCCTCCATGAGAATCTCGCCGGGATGGACGGGGGGCATTTTGTTGGTTCTCATGTCAATTCTCCTAGTGATAATCCACAATCTCTACTTCATGCGCGTTGCCTTCTCTCCATCGAAAGCAAATGCGCCACTGGTCATTGATCCGGATGCTGTGCTGTCCCGCCCGGTTGCCCGCAAGGGCTTCCAGCCGGTTCCCAGGCGGTACCCGCAGCGATATCAAGTCTGGAGCGGCATCAATCATCCATAGCTTCCGCAGTGCCGTCCGTTGAATGTCATGGGGGAGCCTTCGCACAACCTCCCGCCGGAATATCTTTTCAGCCTCCGGGCTTCTGAATGACTTGATCATGAGCAGAACATAACGCGCGGCGTCATTACCGTCAAGCGTTAATATCGGGATATTTTCTGGCGAACGTCAGCGTTCACCGGACAGCGCACCTTGTGCGCCGTAGTGGTGGAACGCCTTGTGTACGCCCGGCATGTGTGTGAACTCATGGGGTTGAAGTCCCCTTTCGGAGGATCAGAATAGAAGAACGAATAGTCGAAGGCAACGGCGCACGAGGGAACACGCTTGCCCGCCATAGCTAAAAAGCAGCGACGGCGGGAACCGCATAGAAGGCCCAGTTGCGGGGCGAGTCGGCACAACACGACGAAGCCCTTTGATCCGACGGTGCTCGACCGGGTGATTCAGCAGGCCCTTGCGCAGGTGCTGGAGCCGTTGTTCGAT
>JAHDSS010000140.1 GCA_018432565.1 Kiritimatiellia bacterium | reverse complement strand
CTATACATATTGCAATAACTATATACTGCCGGCGTTCACCCGGCGGGTGGCTGGCTGAACAGATCGGGTTCGGGAGGCGGCGGCTGGACCTCCTCGGTCAGGTTGGGGGAATCCTGGCGGGCATCGTTGACGCGGGAGCTGACGGGGCGGGCGAGGAAGTCCTCGCAGGCGCGGGCGATGAGCGTCCGGGCGGTCTCTGCCGTTGTGCGGGGATCCAGCCATTCGGCCTGCTGGTCGGGCGGGACGACGACGGGCATGCGGGGGTGGATGAAGGAGATGGCGGGGGCCGCGGGCTGGGTCAGGATGGCGAAGGACAGGGCCGGATCGGAGCCGGCCGGTTCGCGGCGGGCCCACAGGCCGGCGAAGGCCAGAACGGGTTCCCGGGGCCGGCAGATGAAATACGGCTGGGGGGATGGGCGCCCGGACAGCCCGGCGGCGCCGTCCGGCCGCTTCCATTCGTACCAGCCGCCGGCAGGCACCAGGCAGCGACGCGCCGGCAGGCTGTCGCGCCACATCGGTTTGCGCGCGGCGTCTTCGCTGCGGGCATTGAAGGTGCGGGCCGGCGGCGTTTCCCGTCTCCACCAGGCGGGGATCAGTCCCCATCGCGCGGGCCGCAGCGCCAGGCCGCCGCCGGGTTCCCGGACGAGCACCGGAACCGTCCGGGCCGGGGCCACATTGAAACAGGCCTTCCATCCGCCGTCCTGGATTGGGGCGATCTGCGGCCAGCAGGCCAGGACAGCGGCTTCCTCCGGCAATACAAAGCGTCCGCACATGGCATCACGATAGGCCGGCATGGTTGGGCGGTCAAGGGGGCGGAAACCGCCGGGCCGTTTTCAACGCGCTGGTCATGGCAATTGGCCCCAGGCTTGCGGGGGCGGGGCGGGCATGGTATTCGGGGCGGATGATTGAATTCCGGCAGGTGAGCAAGCGGCATGGCGGGCAGGTGGTGCTCGACGGGGTGGACTTTCGCCTGCTGGCGGGGGAGCGGATCGGGGTGGTCGGTCCCAACGGGGCGGGGAAGTCCACGATTTTCGAACTGATCGCCGGGGAGGCCGGAGCGGATGCCGGGCAGGTGGAGCGGGCGAAGGACATCCGGATCGGCTATCTGCGCCAGCAGGTGCCGGCCGGCGGGGAGGCGGTCCCGATCCAGGGGTATGTGGAAACGGCCGCGCCGGATCTGGAAACCATCCGGGCGGAGATTCACCGGATCGAGTCGCGCCTGGGGCAGGGGGATGCCGGGGAGGCGCGCGTGCTGCTGCGGCGGCTGGGGGAGTTGCAGACGCAGTTCGAGGTGCAGGGGGGCTACGATCTGCATGCCCGGGCCGCGGCGGCGCTGACGGGACTGGGGTTCCGGGTGGCGGACCTGGCGCGGCCGCTGGGCGAATTTTCGGGCGGGTGGCAGATGCGCGCGGAACTGGCGCGGGCGCTGATCGGCGAACCCGACCTGCTGCTGCTGGACGAACCCAGCAATTACCTGGACCTGCCCGCGGTGGAGTGGCTCAAGCGCCGGCTGGAAGGCTATCGCGGGACGCTGGCGATGATTTCCCACGACCGATATCTGCTGGAGAGCCTCTGCGACATCACCCTGGAAGTGGCGGCGGGGCGGGTGACCCGCTATCCGGGGCGGTACAGCTGGTATGCCCGCGAGAGGGAGAAGCGCCGGGAGGTGTCGCTGGCGCGCCAGGCCAACGAAGACCGCAAGCGCGCGCAGATCGAGCGCTACGTGGAGCGGTTCCGGGCCAAGGCCAATCTGGCCGCCCAGGTCCAGAGCAAGATCAAGAGGCTGGAGAAAATGGAGCGCACGGAAGTGGCGGAGGTGGCGCGGGGGCGGGGGCGCTTCCGGCTGGCGCCGCCGCCGCATGGCGGCCAGGAGGTGTTGCGGTGCGAAGGGGTGGGATTCGCCTACGAAGCCGATCATTGGATTTTCCGCGGCGTGGACCTGTCGGTGCGGAAAGGCGAAAAGCTGGCGGTGGTGGGCCCCAACGGGGCGGGGAAGACGACGCTGCTGCGGGTGATGGCCGGGCAGCTGGCGCCGGGGGAGGGGCGCTGCCGGGCCGGCCACCGGGTGGTGGCGGGCTACCAGAGCCAGGAAACGGCCGACACCATGGACCGTACGCGGAGCGTCCTGGACACGCTCAAGTCGGCGGCGCCGGATGCGGCCGAGTCGGAACTGCGCCACCTGCTCGGCGGATTCGGGTTTTCGGGCGAGGCCGTGGACAAGCGCGTGGACGTGCTGTCGGGCGGGGAGCGCATCCGGCTGGCGTTCGCGCGGATCCTGGCGCGTCCGCCGAATCTGCTGCTGCTGGACGAGCCCACGACGCATCTGGACGTGGAAAGCCGCGAGGCGCTTCAGGATGCGCTGGGGACCTACGAGGGCACCGTGGTGCTGGTGTCGCACGACGTGGCCTTTGTACGGGCGGTGGCGCAGGGCATTGTCGCGGTGGCGCCCGACGGCGGCGGGGTGCGGCGCTATGCCGGCGGCTACGACTACTATCGCGAAAAATCCGCGCAGGAGGCGGGGGAGACGGCCCCGGCGGCCGACAAGCCGCCGGATGAAGCCAAGGCCGCCCGGATCGAAGCCCTGCGCGACCGTAAGGCCCTCAAGGCCGAATTGCGGCGGGCCGAGAAAGAACTCGCGGGGCTGGAAAAGGAAATCGCCAACCTGGAGAAGGAACAGGCGGAGCTGCACCGGCGGCTGGCCGCCCCGGAGACCCCGGCGGACCGGCGCGCCGCCGACGGTCGGCGGCTCAAGGAGGTCGAAGACACCTTGTCCATCCGGCTTACAGCCTGGGAAGACGCCGGGAAACGGCGGGATTCCATGGAGGCATCTGGATGAGGGGAAGCGAGATGCATTTATGCAGCGGTGAATTGTTAAAATTGTGTTTGGATTTCTGGCGTATACCGATATAGCATTTTGTCTCTGTGTTCTCTCAGGTAAGGAGAGGTGTGCCTCGGGTATTGTGGAGTCAGGTTGCGGGAATGAAGAAAACGATCAGTCGAATCGGGTTGTGGGCGTTGGCGCTGTGCGGGCTGGCCGTCGGGACGGCGCAGGCGGTGCCGGTGCGCATTGCATCGTTCAACGTGGCGTACGGCATTGACACGAACGACGACGGGGGGACGGCCAACGACACCGACTACGCGGCGGTGTCCAACACCATTCAGCGCGTCCAGCCGGACATTGTCTGCTTCCAGGAGCTGTACGCGGACGAAGACATGCAGGCGTGGATCACGCTGGCGGCGCAGCTGGGCTATCCGTATTACG
>JAHDSS010000115.1 GCA_018432565.1 Kiritimatiellia bacterium | reverse complement strand
TTTCTTTATCTGTGTTCATCCGTGTCCATCCGTGGTTGGTTTTCATCTTCGAAGGAACTGAAATCCCGAGCAAGGGGCTAGGGAGGAACAACCACGGATGAACACAGATGGACACGGATTGCTGGGGGAGGATCAGACCCGCCAGATCATTGGGTGCGCCATGGAAGTCATGAATGTTCTGGGCCATGGTTTCCTGGAAAAGGTCTATGAAAATGCCCTGTGCGTGGAAATGAGGCTTCAAGGCGTTTCCTATCGGCAACAACCTCGTTACGATGTTCTCTATAAAAGCAAACGGGTCGGCGAGTACATTCCGGATTTGATCGTCTTGGATTCCATTGTCGTGGATACCAAGACCATTGATGCCATCACCGATCATGAAATCGGACAGGTTTTAAACTACCTCAAAATCACGGGGCTACGCGTTGCCCTGATCCTCAATTTCAAGCACTCAAAACTCCAGTGGAAGCGGGTTGTCTTGTGAACTTCATTCGTGTCCATCCGTGTTCATCCGTGGTTAGATGTTTCCATGTCTGATCGCAATGTCATGGTGCTGGGGGCGGGGCTGGCGGGGCTGGGGTTTGCCCGGCATTGCCCGGGCGCGCGGGTGTTCGAGGCGGAGGCGGCGCCGGGGGGGTATGCGCGATCGCACGAGTTCGCGGGGGCCTGGTTCGATCAGGGGGCGCACATCTGTCATTCGCAGGACGAGGACTGGCTGTCGCTCGTGTGCGCGGCGGGACCCCTGCACGAGATGCCGAAGAGCGTGGTGCTGAACCACAAGGCGGGGCACTGGTTTGCCTATCCCGTGCAGAACCACCTGGCCGACCTGCCCCCGGACCAGCGCGACGCCGCGCTGAAGGATTTCCTGTCGGCGCAGGAGCAGTACCGGGGGCGCGAACCGCTCAATTACGAGGAGTGGTGCCGGTTTCAGTACGGCGATTATCTGCTGGAAAATTTCTACCGTCTCTACACGGCCAAGTACTGGCACGTGCCGATGGCGGAACTGGCGACGGACTGGCTGGGGGGGCGGCTGCTGCCGTCGCAGGTGGAGAACATTCTGGCGGGCGCGAAAGGGCACCAGGAGGAAATGCAGGCCGTTTTCCGCACCTTCCGCTATCCCCGGCAGGGTGGATTCGAAGCGTTGATTGCGCCGCTGTACCGGGAGGCGGATATCCGGCTGAACCGGCGAGCGGTCGCCGTGGACGCCGCCCGCCGGCGCGTGACGTTCCAGGACGGGGCGGTGGAGGAATACGACGCGCTGGTATCCACGATTCCGCTTCCCGCGCTGGCCGGCATGATTCCGGACGCCCCGGCGGATGTCCGCGAGGCGGCCGGCCGCCTGCGCGCCCTGCAGCACTACTGCGTGAATTTCGTCGTGGACCGGGAAAACCTGAGCGCGGCGAATTGGTTCTACGTCTACGATCCGGACATCGCGGTTTCGCGCGTCTCGTTCCCGTTCTCCCTGTCGGGCGAGCGGAATGGACGGACGGCCATCCAGGCCGAGATCTTTGTCCCGGGCGATGCGCGGCCCGACGAAACCGCGCTGCGCGAACAGGCCGTGGCGGATCTGGGACGGC
This sequence comes from Kiritimatiellia bacterium, assembly GCA_018432565.1. GTDB lineage: Bacteria > Verrucomicrobiota > Kiritimatiellia > CAIQIC01 > Lenti-01 > JAAZFE01. Next base: position 2,950 of record JAHDSS010000115.1, on the reverse strand, counting down.
TGTTGAAGTTTTCGGCGTCCGAGGTGGCCGCGGCGGAGATCTGCGCCTATCCGATGTCCTACGTGGTGTCCGACCTGGCCCGCGCGGCGGCGGTGCGGCACGTGCGCGACTGGCTGCGCGGGCGCGGCATCGAGACGGCCGGGCTGTTCGGCAATTGGGAATACGTTTGGTCCGACCGCGCTTTCGCGGGCGGCCGGGCGCTGGCGGAAGCGAAAGGGCGAGAGGCCGGTTCAAGCTAGTAAGCCGGCTACGAGTGACTTCAGCTGTTGAACCACGACGGGCTTGCTGTATTTTTCAGCACATGTCTGGCGGGCCAGGCGACCGGTTTCTGCCGATTCCTGCGGATGGTCGAACACCCATTGGATTTGACGAGCGAGCGCACCCATGTCGTCGGGTGGCACGGTCCATCCGCAGCCATCCAGAATCCGAGGCATGTCGGCCACGGCGGAAGCGATTACAGGCCTGGCCATGGCCATGGCTTCGAAGACCTTGCAGGGCATCTGGGTCTGGGCGAGCAAATCGTTGTTGAGGGGCAGGACCACCAGATCGGCCAGACCGATATATCGGGGCATTTCCGCTTTTGGACGGGGCCCGATGGCGGCCAAATACGGGACAAAGGCGGGGTCGGCCTTCAGTTGCCCCACGTGTTCGTTTTCCGGGCCGACGATGACGAGACGATTCCGGGGATCGCCGATTTGCGCCAAAGCGGCCAAAATCAGTTCGATGCCTTTGTGGGGCCGGACAACGCCGCCGAAGACGATCAATCGTTTATCCTGCAGCTCGAGCTGTTGGCGGAGTGCTAAAGATTCCTGCGGGGGGCGCGGCGAAAAGTCTTCCATGTCCACGCCCATGGGGAGCACATCCCCGCCGAATTTACGCTGAAGCACGGAGGTGGTCGAGAGAACATGGTCGCAGCGAGGAATGAGGCGTTCAATCCATGGGCAGTAGAGGTCGTCCACTGGATGGTGGAAGTGCTTGATCCACCGATTGGCTTTCTGGGTAGCAGACAGGCGGGCCATCAGGGCGCCGTCCCATTCATCCAGATAGGCGACGACCTTGGCACCGCGATGGCGCTTGGCGGTCAAGGCCACGGGCAGGCTGGTGGCGAATGCTTTGACCGCGATGATGAGATTGCCCGTGAGGGCGGCTTCGAGGCGGCGGGATTCCCACAGGTAATCCGGCCAGCGATAGATCCTGGGACAGGCAACCGCCTTGTACGAAAATGAATCCCGATACATGGGGCAGACGCCATGGCCAAAATCGGGCCCGACGATTTCCACTTCGTACTCCGGTATGAGATGCCGGGCAAGGACCGTGACAGGGCCGAGGACCGGTGAATAGATATCGGGGACGAGGAAGCTGACTTGAGCAGAGGCCATGGGCGTCTAGCTTGTCATTGTTTGCGGGAATTGACGACGGCCGGGTCCAGATAGGTTATTTCCGGTTTGCCGCCGAGGATGTGGTCCACAGCTTCGACGCCTTGGATGATCGAGTGGTCCATGTTGCCAACTTCATATTTCCACGCGCCAAAGCGCCCCCGGCTGTAGATGTGTTGAGCCTCCAGGGCCGGCAAAATATTGTTAAGGGCGTCGTCGCGGTCCAAGGTGGGAATGGGATAGCCATAGTCTGCGTTCAGATGGAACACATGCGCCTGCTCCGGTTCGAATTCCAGCAAGCCGGATTGGCGCAGATCGCCGAGGACTCGCGCGGCCAATTCGGAATCCGGGTGCATGGGGGTGCCGCCGGGCGTGGCGACTTCACACAGGAACGAACAGAATCGGTTTGGATCCGGGGTGTGCGCCGAGGAAAAGATGGAAAAGGGCGTGATGCGGTAGAAGACGGAACCTTCATCGGGGCAATAGATCCAGGTCTTGTCGCGCAACCGGTCGGGGATGGGAAACGGCAGGGCGACGCAGACCACCTGGACTTGGGAATGTAGCAGGCGTTTCGCGGACGATTCCAAGGAGGTCTGTTTCGCCAACTGGATCAGGCGATCGACTGGCATGGTGGAGATGACATGGCTGTAGTGGATGTTCTCTCCGGAGGCGAGGGTAGCGATTTGTTTCCGGGCATCCATCGCGACAACCTCGGTGGCCAATCGGATCCGGTCGGACCCAATGCGTTTGGCCATGCTGTTCCAGATGCTGCCGGTTCCGCCGGAGCGGGGAAACTGGAATACATTGTTGGGGCCCCAGGAAACCTCGTCCCTACCTTCTTGGATATTGGCGCGCACCCGGTCGACATCGACTTCCGGCACCCGATCACCCAGCCAGCGGCAATTCATCTGGGCAGGAGGAAGGGTCCAGATTTTGTTGTTGTATGGAACCATGAAATGCTTGGCGATGCCGTCGCCGAATGCCTCGAGAATCCACTCCTGGAAATTGGCTGGCCCGCTGGGCGAACGGGGCGGGCGGGTCATGAGTCCGTCGAGGCACTCTTCGCGGGCCTGCAGAGGCAAATGGCGGAAATTGTACTGGAAAGGGTAGGGGACAAAGGTATTTTGGGTGTACACCCAGGATCGGCGTTCATGGATCAGGAAGCCGCCGGGCAGGATGGACTCCATCAGTCGATCGACATAGTGATAGTGGGAATGGGCCACATGCACGGCAAAATCCCAGATGAATCCCTGGGCGTCCGCGAATGAAGCCGCCAGTCCGCCAACGTAGGGATTGCGGTCGACCACGAGGAAGTCGGGATGGCCGATCTCGTTCAATCGCCATGCGGCGCCAAGACCGGTGGGGCCAGCTCCGATGACAAGAATTTTTGATGGGGAAGGCATGAGGGCTATACTCGCCGTTCGAATGTCGGATGAGGACCGCCAGGCATGCGACGGATGCTCCAAAAACCGAAGGGGGAAGTCAAGCGAAGAGGCCAGCGAAGAGGCCACAGGGAAGAGACCGCATATGCCGACCTTCCCTCGCTATCGCGAAAGGCGGGTTTTGCTGGACGG
>JAHDSS010000127.1 GCA_018432565.1 Kiritimatiellia bacterium | reverse complement strand
GCGGGCGACGATTACGCCCACGCCCACTGGAAGCTGTCGCTGGCGGAGAACCTGCTGGATTTCGCGAATGGCCACCTGCGCGAACGGCCGCATCTGTACCGGCTGATGGAACGCGTCGCCTGGCGATTGATGGTCAAGCGAAGCCAGGTGGATCCCACCGCCCAGATCGAGGGGAGCTGGCACGGGAACGACACGGTCTGGCGCATGTGCCTGGACCTGAACCGGGCGTTGCTGTATGCCGGGGCGGACGGGCGCATGCGCGACGAGATGCAGCGGGAGGAGATTTCCATCGTGGATGCGGTGGTGGCGGGGCAGGGCGAGGGGCCGCTGGCGCCGGATCCGCTGGCCACGGGCGCGGTGTTCGCCGTGCGCAATCCGGCGGTTGGCGATTATCTGGGGGCGGCCCTGCTGGGATTTGATCCGGGCCGGATTCCGCTTCTTCAGCACGCCTGCAGCGACATGCGCTGGCGTATCTGCGCCGCGCCACCGCCGCCCCCGGTTTGGAATGCGCTGTTTCCGCCCGCCCGGGCACCGGAAGGCTGGGCGGGGCATATCGAGTCCCGGGTATAGGCTGTGTTGCCTGTGGGGGGGGCGGGCGGCGAGGCGATCCTGTTTGACTGCGGGGGAGGGTGGCGTATCTTAATCAATTAGAAACAATCGTATTCTTGGCGGGGCCCTTCCGGCAGGATGAATTGCTGTCATGACTGCGTTCCATGAAGCCCCAGTTCGGTGTATCCAGCCTGCGTTTCGCTGGCTGGCGCGGATTCTGTTGGCCGGAGCCGGGCTGCTGGCTGCCGGGCAGGGGGCCGGTGCGACCAACCGGATCGCTATGGAACTGGACAGCAACCGGGTGCTGCATTTGGCTTTTCCCTCCCTTACGACGGAATACCATCTGGTCAGCTACTCGGATTCCTTGACGGGCAGCCTGTGGGGATTGACGGGGGCGTTGCTGGGGGCGGAGGGGGCCATCGGCTGGCAGGACGAGGAGAGTCTCGGCCGGTCAGGCCAGCTGTTCTACCGGGTGCTGACCCGCCCGGTCACGGCGCCGGCGGATTCCGATGGCGACGGCATGGACGATGTGTTCGAACTGCGCCATGCCGCGGTCCTGGACCCGTTGAATCCGGCCGACGCGGAAGAGGACGCCGACGGGGACGGGCTGGATAATCTGGCGGAACGGCTGGCCGGCACGGACCTGCAGAATGCCGATACAGACGGCGACGGCCTGGGCGACCGGGACGAACTCGAGTTGCACGGAACCAGCCCGGTGGCGGCGGATACGGATGGCGACGGACTGCCGGACGGCTGGGAGATTGATCACGAGATGGATGCGTTGTCGGACGGAGGGCTGACGCACGGGCTGGCGGCGTGGTGGACGTTTGACGAGAGCGAAGGGACGGTCGCGAGCAACCGGCTGTCGCCGGGCTGGGCGGGGGCGCTGCGCAACATGACCGCCGGTCAATGGGTTGAAGGCCGGAGCGGAGGCGCGCTGCAGTTCGACGGCAGCAACGACTACGTCGCGGTGAGCCAGGCGGGCGGGGCGGTGGTGACGGGCGCGCCGTTCACGGTGACGGCGGTGATCTGGCAGGAGGCGGACCCGGAGCTGGAATATCCCACGGTGGTGTCGGACGGGCAGCTGATCCTGACGAACCGGTGGCCGGGATTCGCGCTGCGGTACTGGCGCAGCCGGGACTGGCTGACGGGCTATGCGGGTCCCACGAATACCGCCGTGGCGGCGGTGAGGGAGACCAACTGGCTGGCCGGCCATGCGGGGCGCTGGGTGGATGTGGCGCTGGCGCACGACGGGACCGCGGCGCGGCTGTACGTGGACGGGAAGGAAGTGCATGCCGCGCCCCAGGCGTTTGATGTGTTCCCGCAGCTGGAACTGCTGATCGGCGCGGGGCACGTCAATTCATCGGCGTCGTACTGGAAGGGAAAAATCGACGACGTGCGGATTTACCGGACGGCGCTGGGAGAGGCGGAACTGGCGGCCGTGAACGAGTGGCTGGGGGATGCGGACGGCGATGGGCTGGGCAACGGGCGCGAATGGGAGCGGGGAACGGACCCGAACAGCGCAGACACGGATGGCGACGGGCTGGGCGATTACGAGGAAGTGCTGATTCACGGGACGGATCCGCTGTCG
>JAHDSS010000565.1 GCA_018432565.1 Kiritimatiellia bacterium | reverse complement strand
GGTCGAGGCGGTGACCACCCGCCCGACGATGAACACGGCGTATAGCGTGGGCACCGCCATCGGCACCGCGAAGGTGGTCTACAAGGGCGCGGCGGCGGATTTCCGCGAGCACGTGGTGGCTCCGAACACAACGAACCACTACCGGGTGTTCAGCGTCCTGAGCAATGCGTACTACTCCAGCGGAACGATTCCGACGGGCTCCCCGATCGAGACCAAGCCCTACCAGCCCAACGTGGTGGTGGAAACCTTCTCCTACACCAACGTGACGCTCAACTCGGCCAGCTTCACCAACAAGGCCGGCGGCGCCAACTGGGCTTCGGGCTCCAACTGGGTGCTGTCCACCGACGGGGTCTCGTCGTGGCTCGTGCTCCCCGACGACTCGTTCGACGATCGGCCGATCTTCTCCACGGCGCCGTCGAATCAGGCGACGCTCAGCGGTAACCGTGCCTTCATCAATCTGGATGGGGCGAGTCGCTGGGGCAACGCCACGCGGGCCATTCCGGCCACCAACAGCGGAACCGTCTTTGTTTCAGCCCTCATGGCCTATCGATATGAAGGCGACAACGAGGGTGCGGCGCGCTGGATGACGATTGCGCCCATGGACGGCGAAAATGAAGCCTTTGAGTTCGGCAAGGTCTGGGGTGGCCATCGCCTGTTCAGCATTCGCCAGGGTGGCAATAATGGGGCCAGCAGTTATTATCTGAATCCCTATCACGCCAGCACGGACAACTGGTATTGGGTGGTGATGAAATACGATTTCGGCACCAGCAACGGCACCGCCAAAGCCAAGGCCTTCTGGAAAGGCCAGGACATTCCCTCCGCCGAGCCGGCGGACGATGAATGGAACGTGACCTGGACGGGCATGAATCTGTCCAAGATCACGGGAATCCGCCTCAAGGCGGGTGGCAGCGATACGGATCAGCTCGGCGGCGCCCTGTTCGACGAGGTGCGGGTGTCATCGGTGTGGCCCGCGCTGATCGGCGAACCGAACATCGTGGTCACGCCGTTGTCCATGGATTATGGCAACGTGGAAACGGACCGGACGGATGTGGCCACGTTCTGGGTGCAGAACACAGGCGGCGACAACGTGCCGCTGACGGTCAGCTCTCTGAAGCTGGGCGGGACGAACCCGACCAACTTCTCGCTCTCGGCCAGCAGCCTGGGGGTCATCAACTACGGCCAGAGCAATTCGTTCACGGTGAGGTTTATGCCGCATGCGGTGCAGAGCTTCTCGGCGACGCTGTACGTGACCAACAGCTCCGGCACCAGTCCGGTGGTAATTCCGCTGACGGGCATCGGCACCGTCAGTTCGGGGACGAACCTGCCGGCCGTGGATGGCTATCAGGTGGGGGTGACCAATCAGGTGACGGACGGCATGGTGACCTCCGGCGTGTTCTCCGTGGTGGTGGAGGCCTTCCACTCCCGGGGCATCCAGGCGGCCACCTACGACCTCTTCAACGGCAGCGGCGTCAAGATCCTGACGAACCAGGCCTTCGAGTCATGGACCAGCGCCAACGGCCGGAACTACGTGCTCTCCAACGCCACGCACTCCGGCTATTGGCCCGCCACTCCGTCGGATGCCTACAAGCTGCGGGTCTACCTGACCTCCACCAACGGCATCGGTTCCACCAACAACTACGTCGGGGGCAGCGGAGGCATCACGGCGCCGGATTTGTTCTTTTCCGAGTATATCGAAGGGTCGAGCAACAACAAGTTTCTGGAAATCTACAATGGAACCGCGTCTTCAGTAAATCTATCCAACTACAAGGTGCTCCAATACAACAACGGCTCCGCCTCACCGACTTACACCCTCGCGCTCAGCGGTACGCTGGCGCCGGGCGCAGTCTACGTGATTGGAAATAGCAGCCAGGGGCTGGGCGTTTCGGTCGATCTGTCCACTAGTTCCTCCGTGATGACTTTCAACGGAAATGATGCCATAGCCCTGGCGAAGAGCGGGGTCAACATCGACGTGGTGGGCCCCATCGGCAGTAGTGCCGATTTCGCCAAGGACGTGACCAAGGTGCGCAAGAGCTCGGTCACGGCTGGCACGACGACGTATGCCACCAGCGAGTGGGATAATTATGCAGTCGACACAACCACCTACCTGGGTGCGCACACGATGGATGGTGCCGGGGAAAGTGGCACACCGATGGTATTCCAGGTCATTGACGACGATACGGCGGCACCGGAGATCACGGCCCCGATGGTGAATGGGTATGCGCCGCACAGTTCGGCCGTCGGCCCGTCGATCCCGATCGGCGACGTGCCGGTGGGTGGATTCGCCCTCGGTTGGGACATCCAGGATACGGGCAGTGGCATCTACGCGGCCAGCAACCATTACACCTTGACCCGCAGCGGTGCGGTCGTGGCAGCCAGTGCGGTGACGAACGGCGTCAACGGTGATGGCAAGGCCTCGGCGCTATCCATCAGCGCCACGGTGCCCCGTGCCAGCATGATCTGGGGCAACTACGTGCT
>JAHDSS010000276.1 GCA_018432565.1 Kiritimatiellia bacterium | reverse complement strand
GACCGACAGGCTGCCCCCGCCCATCACCACGTTCTTGATGTCCCAGTCCAGCCGGCTCAGCTGGCGCCGCGCGCCCCCGGGACCGTCATAATCATACACATGCTCCTTCGCCTCGCCGTTGGCCAGCCCCAGCGACAACTCGGCCGCAAACGGCATGCCCGCCGCCCGGCTCGATCTCGCCATCGGCGCCGCCCGGAATCCGGCCTGCACCGGCAGCGACATCCACCCGACCGCCATCATCACCATGATCCGCTTCATATGGGCCTCCTCCGGGCGCCCGGGTTCGCCGGCCGCCGCATGTTGATTCCTTTGCGCAGGATTGTGATGGCCCCCCCGCCCCCGAACAAGCAGAAAATATCCGCTCCCGGCAAATCCGCTTTCTGGACTTGTCCGCTTCCGCTCTCCAAGGCACAATCCGGGATCAATGGCCGCCATCCCGCCCATGCCCATTCTGCTGCAACCCGTGTACAAGGAGTATATCTGGGGAGGCGACCGCCTCCGGCACGAATTCCACCGCCGCCTCCATCCCGGCACCTATGCCGAGGCCTGGGAAGTGGCCGACCACCCCGACGGCCAGACCCGCATCATCACCGGCCCCGATGCCGGCGCCACCCTTGCCGAGGCCATCCGCCGCCGCGGCCCCGGCCTGCTCGGCGCCGGCCGCACCGACACCGCCTTCCCCCTCATGGTCAAAATCATTGATGCCCGGGAAACCCTGTCCGTCCAGGTTCATCCCGACGAGGCCGCCGCCGCCCGCTTCGGCGGCGAAGCCAAAAGCGAAATGTGGGTCGTGCTGTCCGCGACCCCCGACGCCCATATCTACTCCGGCTTCAAGCCCGGCACGACCCCGGCCGATTTCGAGCGCGCCCGCGCCGCAGGCGCCATCCCGTCCCTTCTCCAGCGCTTTCCCGCCCGCCCCGGCATGGTCTTCCATACCCCCGGCGGACGCGTCCACGCCATCGGCGCCGGCTGCCTCCTGCTCGAAGTCCAGCAGGACGCCAATACCACCTACCGCCTCTACGACTGGGACCGCCTGAACCGGAACGGCCACCCCCGCCCCCTGCACATCGAGCAGGCCCTGCGCGTCATCAACTGGTCCCTCACCGGCAGCCCCATCGCCCCCGTCCAGCCCGTCGAAACCCGCTCCCCCGGCCACACCGTCCGCCCGCTCCTCGCCGATCCTCATTTCGTCGTCGACGAATGGACCGTCTCCGCCCCCTGCGACATCGCGCACGACTCCCGCAGCTTTCTGATCCTGTTCCCCGAAGACGGCGACCTGCGCATCAAGACACCCGGCCAGCCCGCCATGATCCTCCAGCGCCGCTCCACCTGCCTGCTCCCCGCCGCCCTCGCCTCCTTCTCCCTTCAGCCCGCCCGTTCCGACGCCCCCCCCGTCCGCCTCCTCGTCACCCGCCTGCCCTGAGCAAAGGGGGCAGCCCGTGAATGGCAGCGTTTGGCTTTCCGCCCCGCGACAACCCCGCTAAAAATCCGGATTTTCCACACCGTGGAAAATCCAAAGAATAGCCCCAGTCCGAATCCGTACAATCCGTGAAATCCGTAGCTTGGCTGTTCGGCTGTTGGCTGTTCGAGCCCGAGCCAAAGCGGTACCTCTCTACAGGCGGGCAGGTTGCATTTCATTTCTCAACGTACGCCAAAGTCGATCCTCGATCCCCCCTCCGCGGAATCCGTACGACTATCTGCCAACTCCGTCTTTTGGGGCACGTGTTTACGAGGCCATCTTCAAAATCTGTACTGTAT
>JAHDSS010000155.1 GCA_018432565.1 Kiritimatiellia bacterium | reverse complement strand
ACCGATCTGCCGGGCTTGTGTTCACGGCTGAAGAGTCTGGATCTGCTGGTCACGGTCGACTCGGGTCCCATGCACTGGGCGGATGCGATGGGCGTGCCGCTGGTGGCGGTGTTTGGCGCCACCGATCCCGAGCGCACCGGACCCTACCGGCAGCGGGAATGGGTCGTGGTCCGGGAGGGGCTGCCCTGCCGGCCCTGCCACTCGCGCACCTGCGCCCGCGGCGACCTGGCCTGCCTGCAGACGCTGGACGTCGAGACGGTGCTGCGGGCCGCGCTGGAGCGTCTGTAGTCGCCCTGCGGCGGGCGGGGAAACAGGCTCTCTGGGGCTCTTGCAAAACTCCGTTTGCCCAAGTCGTATTCAGAATCCAGCATTCAGGATCCAGAATGAACAGCCACTGAACCACCTCTTCGCCAGCGCAATGCAACATTCTGCTTACTTCTGAATACTCACTTGCAACAACTCCGCCAGGAGTTTTGCAAGCGACTCCTCTCTCCTGCGCCGAGGGATTATGGATGTTATAACAACCATAGTATGGTTGTTATAACATCCATAATCCGCATGGGGGGCATCTGCAGTTCGGCGCATCCCCGGGGTTATAGTGAGCGAAGCAGCCCAGGTCCGGAGTCGGAATCACGTGTCCCGCCGCCGTAGGATCTGGGCACAATCCCATGGCCGGCCTGCGGGACCAGGCAGAGATCCCTCGACTCCGCCTTCGCGCAAGGCTTCCTCCTTCGCCAAGGCTATGGCGTCAAGTCGGCGGACAAGTCCGCTCGGGATGACAGCCGGACAACCTATTGCCTTCGTGGCACGCGGCTCCTGTCGCGTGCGGCGGGTAGGATCCGCGCGGTACGGGAGCCCCGCGCTGCGAGGGGTCATTCTGGCGACACCTATGTGACGATGCGCCAGTCTTCCATCTTCCGCTCTGTCGGGCTCCTGCATTGACTTCGGCGGGGGCGACGGGTAGAAGAGACGGAAGTTTCAACCGAAGGAAGCCATTCATGAGCGAGCAGATTCCACAGCGGGTATTGGTGACGGGCGGAAGCGGATTTTTGGGGATCAACCTGATTCGGCATCTGTTCGCCAAGGGGGTGCCGCAGGTGCGTTCGCTGGATCTGGTGGAGTTCGATTATCCGGAAAAAGACCGGGTGGAAGCCGTGGTCGGCGACATCCGCGACGCGGCGACGGTGGCCCGGTGCATGGAGGGGGTCCAGCAGGTGGTGCATACGGCGGCGGCGCTTCCGCTGTATTCGCCGGAGGACATCCACACCACCGATGTGGTCGGCACGCGCATCCTGCTGGAGGCGGCCCGCCAGGCCGGAGTGGCGCGCTTTGTCATGATCTCGAGCACCGCGGTGTACGGCATTCCCGATCACCATCCGCTGATGGAGGACGACGAGATGATCGGCGTGGGGCCCTACGGCCGCGCCAAGATCGAGGCGGAGGCGGAATGCCTGAAGGCCCGAGGGCAAGGCCTGTGCGTGCCGATCATCCGCCCGAAATCGTTTATCGGTCCGGAACGCCTGGGCGTGTTTGCCATGTTCTACGACTGGGCCTGTACCGGTCACGGCTTTCCGATGATCGGCAACGGCAAAAACCGCTACCAGCTGCTGGACGTGGAAGACCTGTGCGAGGCCATCTGGCGGACCATGACGCTGGACGCCGCCACGGTGAATGACATCTTCAACATCGGGGCCAAGGAGTTCACGACCATGGGGGAAGACTACCAGGCGGTGCTGGACGACGCCGGGCACGGCAAGAAGATCCGCGGGTTTCCCGCTGCGCCGATGATCTGGACGCTGCGCTTTCTGGAGAGGCTCAAGCTCTCGCCGCTGTACAAGTGGGTCTATGAAACCGCCAGCAAGGATTCGTTCGTCTCGATTGACAAGGCCGAACGCGTCCTGGGCTTCACGCCGCGGTTTTCCAACAAGGACGCCCTGGTGCGCAACTACCGCTGGTATGTGGAGCATCTGGACCAGTTCCGGAACGCCAGCGGCGTGTCGCACCGCGTGCCCTGGAAGCAGGGGATTCTCTCGCTGGCCAAGCATTTCTTCTGAAGATGAAAAGGGAGTCGCCAGACCGGTTGGAATTCCGCTGCCCGGCCTGCGGGGGGGATTCCTGGCTCTTGCGCCAGCCGGTTTACGACGGGTTTGTCAAGGCGGGCGAAACTCTGCACTGCGCCCTGTGCCGCCATGAGTTCGCCGACGAAGCGGAGATTCCGTTCCGGGAGGGATCCCGTCCGAGGGTCTTCACCGAGGCGGACCGCCCGCGTCCCGTCCAGGTGTTTTCCGAGGACGAAAAGGGGCGCATGTGCCGGTACTGCGCGGAGTATGTGGTGAATCCGTTCATTCAACGCTGCGGGCTTCACCGGTGCGAAGTGCAGGCCACGGATACCTGTTCCCATTTCCGGCCCAAAGAGGACGACGGGGACAAGCCCGATCCCCTGGACGGCCTGCTGAACTGACGGCCGGGGCGGGGGCCGGTCAGGACCAGGCGAGCATCTGCTCGATGGCGCGGCGGGCGCGGTCGGCGATGGCGGGATCGACGGTGACGACGGGGGCCCTGTCGCGGAGGCAGAACAGCACCTTTTCGAGGGTGTTGAGCTTCATGTTGGGGCAGACGGCGAAGGGCGAGACGCGGTGGAAGTGCTTGTCCGGATTTTCCTTCCGCAGGCGGTGCAGCAGTCCTTCTTCGGTGGCGATGATGAAGTTCGCAGCGGGACTGCTCCGGACAAAGGAACACATCTGGCCGGTGGAGAGGATGTGATCGGAAACGGATCGCACCGGCTGGGGGCATTCGGGATGGGCCAGAACCAGGGCGCCGGGATGCTCGTCCCGAAGGCGGACGATGTCGTGCGGGCTGATGCGCGCGTGGGTGGGGCAGTAGCCGGGCCAGAGGATCAGGTCGCGCCCGAGGATTTCGGCGACGACGCTGCCCAGGTGCTGGTCGGGGACGAAAATCACCTTCTGGCCTTCGTAGCGCCGGACGATCTTCACGGCGTTGCCGGAGGTGCAGCAGCAATCGCTCTCGGCCTTGACCTCGGCGGGCGAATTGACGTAGCAGACCACCTTGGCACCGGGATGGCGGGTTGTGAACTCCCGCAGCTGCTCGGCGGTGATCATGTCGGCCATCGGGCAGCCGGAGCGCGCGTCGGGAATCAGCACGGTTTTGCCCGGATTGAGAATGGCGGCGGTTTCGGCCATGAAATGCACGCCGCAGAACACGATGGTGTCCGCGTCGATTTCGGTGGCCTTGCGGGCCAGCTCCAGGGAGTCGCCGGTGAAGTCCGCGATGTCCTGCACGTCGGGCCGCTGGTAGTTGTGCGCCAGGATGACGGCCTTCCGTT
>JAHDSS010000531.1 GCA_018432565.1 Kiritimatiellia bacterium | reverse complement strand
TCGCGCTGTCGTTCGGCCCGCTGGATGCGGCGATCCTGGTGCTGGTGGCGGCGGCCGTTCTGTTGTTCCTGCGGGTGGGGGTGCTGAAGAATCCGCGCGTGTTCCGGGTGGCGCGCGCGGGGATGCTGGCGGCCAGCGTCGCGCTGCTGGGAGTGGCCGGCGCGACGATGGTCTCGATGGCGCTGATCGAAGGCTGGGCGGTGGCCGGGCGCATCCATGGCGGGGCGGGTGTCGCCCTGCTGGTGCTGGCGGCCGTCGCGTTTCCGCTTGTGGCCGGACGAAATCTCTATTGCCACACCCTGTGCCCGTTCGGCGCCCTGCAAGAGCTGCTCGGAATGCTGTCGCCGCGCAAGCGGCATCTGCCGCATCCTGTTTCGCGCCGGTTGCGTAACGTCCGCTATGTCCTGCTGGTTGCCGTGGTTTTGTCCTTGGTCGCAGGCCGCGGCCTGGCTCCGGATTGGCAGGAGCCGTTTTCGGCATTCCGCTGGGCGGCGGCGGGCTGGCCGGCGCGGATCATTGCCATTCTGGCGCTGCTGGCGGCTGTGCTGGGAATCCACCGTCCGTGGTGTTCGTATTTCTGTTCAACCGGCGCGCTGCTGGATGCGATCCGCAAAACCCCGAAGAAGAAAGGATGACCCCATGTCCACGGTGGTGCTGGGCATGGTGGACAAAGAAGCGCTGAAGGACACGATGGGCCTGCGCCCCGGTCAGCATGTGCATGCGACCCAGCCGGTGGGCCCCCCGCCGCAGGCGGATTAGAACATATTCATGTATTCTGCAGACGCAGAATTCAACTGGGACGAGGTCGTCCCGGCTCCAAACAGCCATTGAATCCTTGTCTTTGGAGCCCCCGACGACCCCGTCGGGGGGGGGGGGGGGATATGGAGCGGCTATGGCATTATGAAAACGGCTTTAGCCTGAATAATTCATCAACCTGAAGAAAGAAAAGGAGTTGGCATTCTTATCCCATTCTATTAGAATGGGATGCGCTTAAACATAAGAAAGCCAACTCATGAAAACATTTACCACACCCGACCTGCCCTTTGCACCTATAAACGGCAAGAAAGTTTCCGCACGGTTTGATGATCCTGCGGTGAGCAGTGATGGCGGTGCGTTGTTCCTGCGCGAAGTGGACAGCCAGATCGGACTTTCCGAGCGGTTGGCCAATTCCATTGCCGACATGCGGCGCCAAAGCCATGTGGATCATCGGATCGTCGATCTGCTCCGCCAGCGCGCGTACCAGATCAGTTGCGGATACGAGGATGCCAACGACTGTGACGCGCTGCGCGACGATCCGGCGATCAAGGCCGCTGTGGGACGCGATCCGGTCGAAGACGGGGCACTGGGTTCTCAGCCGACCATGACGCGGTTGGAAAATGCCGTGACCGTGCGGGATCTGCTGAAGCTCGGCTACGCCTTTGTAGATCAGTTCATTGCCTCCTACGAGCAGGCGCCTCGCCTGATCGTGCTGGACATGGATCCGACCGCCGATGCCGTTCACGGGCAACAGCAGTTGGCGCTGTTCAACGCCTACGAGGACGAGTATTGCTTCATGCCCTTCCATGTGTATGAGGGCCAGAGCGGAAAGCTGATTGCCAGCGTACTGCGGGCGGGCAAGTCGCCAACGGCAAAAGAAATCCTCAGCGTGCTCAAGCGGATCGTCCGGCGCGTGCGGGCGGCCTGGCCCGAGGTGGAAATCGTCTTTCGGGCCGACAGCCACCACACCAAGCCCGAAGTAATGGACTGGCTGGAAGCTCGCGGAATCCAGTTCATTACGGGGCTGCAGCCCAACCGCCGGCTGGCCGCAAGCTTTGAGGCCGACATCCGCGCGGCCGGAAAGAAGTACCGCGAACAACGGCAAGTGGGGCGCCCTGTCCGGGCCTATGCCAGCCAACTGTATGCCGCCAAGTCATGGAACCGATTCCGCCGCGTGGTCTGCCGCATTCAGGTCACCGCCCAAGGCACGGACGTGCGCTACGTGGTGACCTCCTTGCGGGCGGCTGGCGCAAAATACCTCTACGACACCGTGTATTGCGCTCGGGGCAAGATGGAGCTGATGATCAAAGACCACAAGGTCGCCTTGCGTTCGGACCGCACCAGTTGCCACCGGAAGGAGGCCAACCAGTTCCGGTTGTTCCTCCACTCCGCGGCTTACGTGCTGATGCACGCTCTGCGCGCCAATCTGCTGAAAGGTTCCGAGCTGGCCCACGCCCAGTTTGACACCATCCGTCTGCGCTTGCTCAAGATCGGCGCACGACTGGAAGCCGGGCGCACCTTCCTGCGCTTCCACTTCCCGACCACCTGCCCGACACAGAATATCCTGACACGGGCCTCCAGCATCCTGGCGACTCTGAACACCACATAAACCCCCGTCGCGGCGGTCCCCTGCGCCCTCAAAATACAGGCGGCAGGGCGGAGCTATGCCCCAATCTTCTCTTCTGCGCCTCAAAACCGGCACAAACGCATCGGCCGACTTCTCGCTCGCGACTCCTCTCCCAATCCGCCCCCGATCGGAGGGGTTGATGAATTATTCAGGTTAGCGCCGGACGTTTTCCACGCTGTGGAAAAAATTTTCCATGGCGTGGAAAATCCGGATGCCGCCTCGGGCGGACGGAGCCGGGCGCAGCGGGCGTCAGGCCGGATTGGCGCGGCGCTGTTCCACGAGCGTTTTGGACAGTTCGCGGAGCTTGAACTTCTGGATCTTGCCGCTGGCGGTCAGGGGATACTCGTCCACGAAAAAGACGTATTTGGGCACCTTGTAGGCGGCGAGGTGCTGGCGGACATGGTCGCGGATGTCTTCCTCGGCCAGGGCCCGGCCGTCGTTGAGGATGACGAAGGCGACGGGAATTTCGCCGTATTTCTCGTCGGGGGCGCCGACCACCTGCACGTCACGGATTTCCGGCAGCGGCAGCAGCAGGTCTTCGATCTCCCTGGGAGAGATGTTTTCGCCGCCGCGGATGATGATGTCCTTGATGCGCCCGGTGATGCGGTAGTAGCCGTTTTCGTCGCAGGTGCCGAGGTCGCCGGTGTGCAGCCAGCCGTCGGGATCCATGACGGCGGCGGTCTGCTCGGGCATTTTGTAGTAGCCCTTCATGACGTTGTAGCCCCGGCAGCAGACTTCGCCTTCGGTGCCGGGCGGCAGGGGCCGGCGGGTGGCCGGGTCGAGGATGGCAGCCTCCACGCCGGGAAAAGCGGGGCCGACGGTCGAGACGCGCAGCTCGACGGGATCGGTGCCGTAGGTCTGGGTGATGCCGGGAGAGGCCTCGGTCAGGCCGTACACGGAGGTGATTTCCGTGATGTGCATGTCGGCGATGACGCGTTTCATGACTTCCATGGGGCAGACGCTGCCGGCCATGATGCCCGTGCGCAGGCTGGACATGTCGAACATCCGGAACATCGGATGCGTGTACATTGCGATGAACATGGTGGGCACGCCGTAGAGGACGGTGCATTTTTCCTGGTGGACGGCGGCCAGGCCGAGCAACGGGTCGAAGACCTCGACGGCGACAAGGGTGGCGCCGTGGGAGAGGATGGCCATGACGCCCAGGGTGACGCCGAAGCAGTGGAACAGGGGCACCTGCAGGCACAGCTTGTCGGCGGCGGTGAAGCGCTGGCGGTGGCCGATGCTCCAGCCGTTGTTGAGGATGTTGTGGTGGGTGAGCATGACGCCCTTGGGAAACCCGGTGGTGCCCGAGGTGTACTGCATGTTGACGATGTCGTGGCAGCCGATGGCGGCCTGGGCCTCGGCGAGCCGGGCATCGGGCTGGTGGTCGCCCAGCAGCATCAGCTCGGCGGTGGTGTACATGCCGCGGTGCTTTTCCTGGCCGACGTAGCCCACGTGCCGGAGACGGGGATAGGCCTTGCTGTGCAGGTGGCCGCGCGGATGCTGCCTGAGCTCGGGCACGAGCTGGTTGACGATCTGGATGTAGTCCACGTCGCGGTAGCCGTCAATCAGGCCGAGCATTTTCATGTCGGACTGGCGCAGGATGTAGTCGAGCTCTTCGGCCTTGTAGGCGGTATTGACGGTAACCAGCACTGCGCCGGTCTTGGCGCAGGCGAACTGGAACACCAGCCAGTCGGGCACGTTCCTGGCCCAGATGCCCACGTGGTCGCCCGTGCCGATGCCGATGGCGAGCAGGCCCTTGGCCAGGCGGTTTACGCGTTCGTCGAACTGCCGGTAGGTCCAGCGCAGGTTGCGGTCGGGATAGACCAGGAATTCGTGGTCGGGGGTTTCGTGCGCCCAGAATTCGAGCTGCCGGCCGAGGGTCAGGGCGGTGAAGCCGTCGGGGCCGGCGCCGATGGGGGCGGACGATGTGTCGGTGGTCAGGCGGGAGGTCATGGCAATGGATTTCTCAGGGGGGGATGGCAGGGTGGACGCATCAGGCCGGCGCATAGACCACGGCCAGGATGCGGGCGTCGCCGCCGATCGCGTGGACGTGATGGGGCACCGCGGATTCGTAGTAGATGCTGTCGCCGGCCTCGAGCCGGTAGGCGTCCTTGCCGTACAGGATTTCGATGCGCCCGGACAAGACGTAGATGAACTCCTCGCCTTCGTGGTCGTTCAGGACGACCTCGCCCGTGGCGGGATGCACGTCAATCAGAAAGGGCTCCATGTTGCGGGCGGCCTTGTGCGGGGCCAGGGGATGGAAATCCAGCGTGCTGCGCTTGCGCGCCGGATCGTTGCCGGAGAAATGAATCGCGGCGCCCAGATCGTTCTGGCGGACGACCGCCGGCCCGTCCAGCGACTGGTCGTCGAGCAGCGTGCCCAGCCGGACGCCGAGCCCCCGCGCCAGCCTCAGCAGCGGGGTCAGGGACGGCACCAGGTCGCCCGCCTCCAGCGCCGCAATCATTTCCGCGCTGCAGCCGCTTTGCTTCGCCAGGGCCTCGATGGAAAACTCCCGCCGTTCGCGGAGCTGGCGGATGCGCGGGCCGATGAGATTGAGTTCTGTATTCATGCTGAAGACTCTCCGATTGTGCAAAACCGGGATTAAAGCGGATTGGGCCGCGTTTGAAAAGCCGCGGGAAAAATAAATCCACCGATAAATCCACCGGCAAAGAAAATATATAGTTATTGCAATAACTATAGTTATTGCAATAACTAGACAGTTATCCGAAGGGGGCTTTTCCGGTGCGGGCGCAGGGCGGCGGAGGGTCAATTTCCGGCCAACGGGACAGCCGCCGGAAGGGCGCGGCGGAGGCGGTCGCCGACGGCGGCGCGTTGCGCGGTATCCGTCAGGAGGGACTGGTTCACTTCCAGTTCCATGCCGGCATAGGCGTCGGGGGAAAAGAGCGTGCGCAGATGCGTGACATGGCCGTCGTCGGTGCCGGCATAGGGAAAATTGCGGCGGATGCGCCACTCGGGGGCGAGCGAACGAAGCGCGGCGTCCCAGGCGTCGGCCCAGCGGACTTCGAGGGGGCGGGCGGGGTCGTAGAGCAGGCCGATGTCGGCATCGCGCGTTTCGCCGTCGAGTTCGGGCGTGAAGCTGTGGACGGACAAATGGAAGACAGGGCCGTTCGCGGCAATGCAAAGGCGGCGGATTTCCCGGAGCGCGGCGCGGCGGAAGGGCGCATAGATTTCGCGGAAAACGGCGGCTTTTTCTGCCGGCGGAAGACCGCGGGTGAATTCGCTCCAGAATTGCGGATGGTCCGGCGAGCGGTTGAGTTCGACCAGCAGGCGCGTGGCGGTGCCGAGGAGGCATCCGCCTTCACCAAGGCTGCGGCGGACAAGGGGGGCACGGGATTGGGGACGCAGGGCGCGGGCGAGGCTGGCGGCGCCGGGATCCCAGCCGCGGTGGGAATCCAGGGCGCGGCGGGCAGCGGGCGACTCGAAGAGCGGAGCCCAGCGCGCGGGCACCGCGTTGGCGGCGTGCTCGCAGGTAATCAGCAGCGCCGGTGCAGAATCGGACTCGCCGGATGGTTGGCTTGGGCACATGGCGGGGAAGTGGCCGACAGTATAGACCGGGGTTGGCGCCGCGGCAAGCGGCGGGCCTCCTTGGTCCGAACAGCCCAGCTACGGATAGAACGGATTGTACGGATTGGAAACTGTAGCTGCGCCCGCCGGGCGCGGCGGATCGGAACGCATAGTGGCCGCGCTCATCGAGCGCAGCTACAGGAAGAGGCATGGGGATCGGATGTGGAGTGCGGTGACAAGGCCAACTGCCGCGGCACCGCCTTGGATCGAACGGCCAAAGCGGTGTTCCTGCTCCGCAGGACAGGGGCGTCGCTGCGCGCTTTCCCGCCGCACTCCACAATCGGACACCGGGAGGCGGACGGATCGGTTGCCGCGGCGCGCGTTTCCCGGATTGAAGGAGGGCGCGGATTCGGGTACAGAGAATGCATGCCGTGGGTGCTGGCCATGTTGATCGCGCTGCTTGCGTATATCTACGCGGGCTATCCCGTGCTGATCTGGGGGCTGTCGCGGGTGCGGGGCCGGCCGGTGCGCAAGGGGCCGTTTGCGGGAGGCGCCGCGGTGCTGATCGCCGCCCACAACGAAGCGGAGGGGCTGCCGCGCAAGCTCCGCCAGCTGCTGGAACTGGCGCGGCGGGAGCCCATCCGGGAAATCCGGATTGGACTGGACGGCTGCACCGATGGGTCGGCCGGGGTGCTGCGGGCCGCGCTCGCCGCGGCCGGAGAGGAGCGGGATGAAGCCGGGGCGGCGGCTCCGGAGGTCCGCATCCTGGAGTATGCGGAGCGCCGCGGAAAGGCGGCGGTGCTGAACGATCTGCTGGAGACTGCGGGGCAGCCCATCCTGGTTCTGATGGATGTCCGGCAGCGGGTGGAGGAAGGGGCCATTTCCCGGCTGCTGGACAACTTTGCCGACGAGACCGTCGGAGTGGTGTCGGGGGAACTGGTCTATGAAAGCGCCACTGGAGGAGCCCAAAAGGGCGCGCAGTCCTATTGGGGCTATGAAAAATTCATCCGCAATTGCGAAAGCCGTTTTTGGGCCGTTCCGGGCGCCACCGGGGCGCTCTATGCCATCCGACGAGAATGTTGTGAAAAAATTCCCGAAAACACCCTCGTAGATGATGTGCTGATTCCCATGAAGGCGGTTTTACGTGGTTTTCGGTGCATATTTGAGCCTTCTGCGCGCGTTTTTGACCTCCCGACAACTCATTTTGAGCAGGAAGGACTTCGAAAGCGGCGGACGTTGGCCGGAATATGGCAAATTGGGCGCCTGGAGCCTGGAATTTACTGTATTAGGGGCAATAGAATCTGGTTTCAGTGGATTTCGCACAAATTCATGCGTCTGTTGACCCCGTTTTTGGTTATTTTGACGCTTTTGGCAGCTGGATGGATGGAATTCAGGCTTGGCGCGGTGACGGGCGGAGTCTGGGCCTGGTGGAGCGTAGTCTTGTGGGGCGGACTGGCGGGGCTGGCGGCCAGCGGGCTGGCCTATGGGGCGGGGCGGCGCGTCCGATCGAGGCTGGTGGGATTGCTGGGGGCGTTTTGGAGTGTGAATTGGGCATTGGTGCAGGCGGCCGGGGATGCCTGGACCGGACGGTTTGAACCCAGATGGAAGCGATAGGCGTCGATGAGACCGATTGGACAGCTGGCGACGAAGGAGCAGGCGCAGACGTTTGCGGATTACCTGTATGTGCACGACATCGAGGTGCAACTCGAGCCGGGAAAGGATGGCGGACAGGTCCTCTGGGTGGTGGACGAGGACCGAGTGGACGAGGCCCGCGGGCTGCTGTCGCGCTTTCGCAGCATGCCCGACGCCGAGGAATTCTATCAGGCCAGCCAGGCGGCCGCCGAACGGCGCCGCGAAGAGAAAAAGGAAGTCAACCACGAGAAGAAGAAGCTGAAGCGCCCCGGTGCGGTTGCCTGGCAGATGAAGCGCGGCGGGCTGACCATGGTGCTGATGGTCGGGAGCATCCTCGTGGCGCTGCTGACCGGCTTCGGACAGAACGCCGAATGGACCCGGTGGTTTTTCATTTCCAGCCGGTTTGCGACGGACCTCGCGCATTTCTGGGAAGCGCTGCCGGAAGTCGCCGGCGGGCAGGTGTGGCGGCTGTTTACTCCCATCTTCCTCCATTTCCACCTGTGGCACCTGGTGTTCAATCTGCTGTGGCTGAAAGATCTGGGCGGGGTGATGGAACAGCGGATCGGCACCTGGCGCTATGCGGGGGCGGTGGCGGTCGTGGCGCTGGTGTCCAATCTCGCGCAGTTCATTCTCGGCGGGCCCGCCTTCGGCGGCATGAGCGGCGTGGTGTATGGAGTCTTCGGCTATCTGTGGGTTCGCAACCGCCTGGATTTCCGTTTCGGGGTCATTCTGTCTCCGGTAGCCTCGGGCCTGCTGATGGTGTTTCTGGCCGTGGGCGTGTTCGGCCTGTTGAGGCCGACGGCCAACGCCGCGCACTTTACCGGCCTGCTGGCCGGCGGCGTTCTCGGCTGGGCGGCCGCCGCCTTGAACAAGCGGACGGAGCGGCCATGACCGATGACGCCTGCATCATCCTGACGACCTTCCCCGACGAGTCCGCGGCGGGGCGGGTACTCGACGGGCTGTTGGAGAAGCGCCTGGCGGCCTGCGTGCAGACCCTGCCCATCCAGAGCGCCTACCGATGGGAAGGGGAACTCCGACGCGATCCCGAAATCCTGGCGCTGATTAAAACCCAAGCCGC
>JAHDSS010000265.1 GCA_018432565.1 Kiritimatiellia bacterium | reverse complement strand
CGGCCGAAACTGCGCGACACCAGAATCTGCCGGCGCGGCGGCGGCGCCATCTCCATCGGCAGGCACGACACCCCGGACAGTTCCCGCGCCGTCCGTTCCAGCACCACGCCGAACACCGCGCGCAGCCGGGCGGGATCCGCTGCCGCCAGCGCCCGGGCATGGACAATGCCCATGGCGCGCAGCCGCGCCCCCCAGCGCGTTCCCACGCCCCAGACCTCTTCGACCGGCAGCGCCGCCAGCGCGGCCTCCTTCGCGGGCCATTGCGCCCAGTCCAGCACCGGCACCGCCCCCGCCGCCCCCTTTTTCGCCAGCCGGTTCGCCGCCTTCGCCAGGGTCTTGGTCGGCGCCATCCCCACCGACACCGGAATCCCCGTCCACTGCTTCACCCGCCGGACCATTTCCCGCCCCAGCGCCAGCCGGTCGCCCCGCATCCCCTCCAGACTCAGAAAACACTCGTCGATCGAATAAACTTCCATCTCCGGGCCGAACCCCGCCAGCACCTGCATGACGCGCCGGGACAAATCGCCGTACAGCGCATAGTGGGACGAAAACACCGCCACCCCGCGCGACCGGAAGCGCGCGGCCACCTTGAACCACGGCGCCCCCATCGCGACCCCCAGCGCCTTGGCCTCCTGGCTGCGGGCAATCACGCAGCCGTCGTTGTTCGACAGCACCACGATCGGCCGGCCCTCCAGCGCCGGCGCAAACACCCGCTCGCAGGAGGCGTAAAAATTGTTGCAGTCCACCAGCGCAAACATGCTCCCTCCCGTCAATACGACCGGATGGCATGCGCCACCACGCCCCAGACGACCAGTTCCTTCCCTTCGTGAAAAACAATGGCCGGATACGCCGGGTTTTCCGCCTCCAGCCGGACCCCCTTATAGGAACACCAGAGTTATGGACAGGCGGGGAGGAGAGCCCCGCGAAGCTCCCCGCACCCGCCTGTTCATAACTCTCCCGAACCGCTGCCGTTTTGAATTGCGAACCGTCGGCGGCGGGAATGGAATGAAAGTG
>JAHDSS010000498.1 GCA_018432565.1 Kiritimatiellia bacterium | reverse complement strand
CTGCGAGAATCTGCCCGAGGCCCACCTGCTGATTCAGGCGTTCAATGCGCTGTGCCGGATCGCGGCGCCGGGGCTGGTCTTCAAGTCGGAGGCCATCGTGCATCCCGACGAGGTCGTGCGCTACATCGGCCGGGAGGAATGCCCGCTGTCCTACAATCCGGCGCTGATGGCGCTGCTGTGGGAGAGCGCGGCGACGCGGGAGGTGCGGCTGCTGAAGCAGTCGCTCGGCCACCGTCACCGGCTGCCGGAAGGCACGGCCTGGGTCAACTATCTGCGCGGGCACGACGACATCGGCTGGGCGTTCGCCAACGACGACGCGGAGGCGGTCGGCATCCGGCCGGGCGACCACCGCGACTTTCTCAACCGCTTTTACACGGGGCGGTTCGAGGGGTCGTTCGCAACGGGGGTTCCGTTCCAGCACAACGAGGACACGGGCGACATGCGCATCTGCGGCACGGCGGCCTCGCTGGCGGGGCTGGAGCAGGCCCTGCGCCAGCGCGACGAGGCCCTGGCCGGGATGGCGCTTCGCCGCCTGCACATGCTGTACGGCGTGCTGTGCAGCATCGGGGGCATCCCCCTGATCTTCCTCGGCGAGGAATGGGCCGTGCTGAACGACTATGCCTATTTGAAGCAGCCCGACAAGGCCGACGACAGCCGCTGGATTCACCGCCCCAGAGCCGACTGGGATCTGTTCCGGAACGAGGTGGAGAAGGAAGGCACGCTCCGGAACCGGCATTTCGAGGGGGTGCGCGCGCTGTTCGCCGAGCGCAGGCGGCAGCCGGCCCTGCAGGGGGCCGCCATGCGCCTGCTGCCCGGCGAGAATCCGCACGTGCTGACCTACCTGCGCGAAAACGGCAGCCACCGGCTCGCCGTGCTGGCCAATTTTTCAGAGCATGATCAGGTCGTGGATCTGCGGGGCTGGCGCGCCCAGGGGCTGGCGCACTTCTTCCGGGACGTCTTCACCGGCCGCACGGTTTCGACCGGGGGCATCGTCGAAGCGGCGCCCTACGAGCTGCTCTGGCTGGTGGAGGATTGATCCCCATCGGGGTCAGACCGTAAATTATCACTTTAACGTCTGTTGAGCCGCTTCCAATTCGCGCCCCAGTTTATCCCATTCGACTTTCTGTATCTGTTTGGCACGCTTGCGGGCCATGGTGACGGCTTGGCTACTGATCTGCCCATAG
>JAHDSS010000198.1 GCA_018432565.1 Kiritimatiellia bacterium | reverse complement strand
GGACTGGCCGCATCAGCTGTCCGGCGGCATGCGCCAGCGGGTGATGCTGGCGATGACCCTGCTGCCCGAGCCGGAACTGGTGATTGCCGACGAGCCCACCACGGCGCTCGATGTGACCATCCAGGCGCAGATTTTCGAGCTGCTGCTGAGCGTGCGCGGGGGCGATACGGCCGTCCTGCTGATCACCCACGACATGGGCGTGGTGTGGGATGTCTGCGACCGGGTTCATGTGATGTATGCGGCCCGACTGGCGGAAAAGGGGTCGCGCGAGGCGGTGTTCGACCGCCCGGCGCATCCCTACACCCAGGGACTGCTTGCCGCGATGCCCCGCCTGCATCGGAAGGCGGACCGCCTGCCGGATATCCCCGGGCAGCTGCCGTCGCTGGCAAACCCTCCGCCGGGCTGCCGATTTGCCCCGCGCTGCCCCCTGGCCCGGGACGTGTGCCGCGAGCCGCCGGAGATGCGGGAAGTGGAGCCGGGCCACGAGGCCGCCTGCTGGATGGCGGATCGGAAATTGGAGTGAGGGAAGGATGGAATGGTGGAATGATGGATAAAGCGGAAGAATGGGATGATGGAGTGGTGGAATATGGGCAGGATGGAATCGAGGCAGGACATGACGGGACAGCCGGCAAGTGGATGTTCCTACATTCCGGTATTCCAACATTCCACTATTCCAACCTTTCCCCTTCCGGCTTTGGAGGCATGACATGAAAGCATTGGCGATCAACGGGAGCCCGCGCAAGGGCGGCAACACGGAAATCCTGCTGCGAAAGGCGCTGGAGCCGATTGCGGAAACGGGCCATGAAACCGACTACCTCCAGGTGGGCGGCACGCGCATCCGGGGCTGCACGGCCTGCGGCGCCTGCGGGCGGATGAAAAACCGCCGCTGCGTCATGGAAGACGACATCTTCAACCTGGCCTTCGCCAAGATGCTGGACGCCGACGCCATCCTGATCGGATCGCCGAGTTATTTTGCCAACCTGTCGGCGGAAACCAAGGCGCTGATCGACCGGGCGGGATACGTGGCGCTGGCCAACGGCGGGCTGTTGCGGCGCAAGATCGGCGCCGCGGTTTCGGCCGAGCGCCGCGGCGGCGGGGTGCATGTGATGGACTCGATCAACCACCTGTTCCTGATCTGCGAGATGATCGTGCCGGGGTCCACGTACTGGAATTTCGGCATGGGGACGGCGCCGGGGGATGTGCTGACCGACGAGGAAAGCCTGCGCAACATGCAGAACCTGGGCGAGCAGATTGCCTGGCTGTTCGGGCTGATGGAGGACCATGTCTAGGCCGAGCGCCCTACGGTTCGGCCTGGTCAGCCTGGGCTGTCCGAAAAACACCGTGGATTCCGAAGGGATCCTGGGGCATATGGCGCTGGCCGGATTCCGGTTTGTCGCCGACCCGCTCCGGGCGGATGTCTGCATCGTCAACACCTGCGGATTTCTGGACGAGGCGCGCAGGGAGGCGGCGGAGGTGTTGCGGGAGCTGGCCGGACGGAACAACCGGCGGAGCCGGCCGCTGCTGGTCGCCGTGGGCTGCCTGGTGGAGCGGGCGGGCGGCGCGCCGGACCTGGCGTCCTTCCTGGATCAGGCAGATGCCCGGGTCGGATTCGCCGACTATCTGCGCCTGCCGGACATCTGCCGGGAGCTGATCGAAGGCCGCCCGGACCCGTCCCGGGCCGCCCGCGGTTTCGCCCGACGGGCGCTGCCCCGGGGGTATTTTGCATTCCTGGACCGGCCGCGGATGCGGATCGGGTCCGCCGCTTCGGCCTATCTCAAACTGGGGGAGGGGTGCTCCAACAACTGTTCGTATTGCTCCATCCCGCTGATCCGGGGGACGCGGACCAGCCGGCCCCTCAAGGCGGTTCTGACCGAAGCCCGGCAGCTGGTGGAAGCCGGCGCGCGGGAATTGAACCTGATTGCACAGGATACGACGGCCTACGGGCTGGACCGGGCCGGGCGGTCGCAGCTGCCCCGCCTGCTCCGGGAACTGTACAAGCTGCCCGGGCCCCTGTGGTTCCGCATCCTGTATGCGCATCCGCGGCACCTGACGACGGAAATCCTGGACACCATGGCGGCGGATGACCGGGTCTGCCCGTATCTGGATCTGCCGCTGCAGCACATCAGCGACCGGATGCTGAAGGCCATGGGGCGGGGCTACGGGCGGCGGCGCGTGGAGCGGCAGCTGGCGGGGATCCGCGAGGCGCTGCCGGGCGCGGCGCTGCGCACGACATTCATTGTCGGGCACCCCGGCGAAACGGAAAGCGATTTCCGGGAGCTGCTGGAGTTTGTGCGGGAGGGGCATTTTGATCACATGGGGGTGTTTGTCTGGTCGCCGGAGCCGGGAACGGTCTCCGAACAGATGAAGCACCGCGTGGCGTTCCAAACGGCGGAAGAGCGCCGCGACCGGCTGATGCAAGAGCAGGCGCGGGTGTCCGCCCGTCGGCTGCGCGCGCGCCGGGGGCTGGCGACCACGGTGCTGCTGGAACACAAGGAAGCGGACGGCTGGCACGGGCGGACTCCGTGGCAGGCGCCCGAGGTGGATGGCGATACGCGGCTGGAAAACGCCGGCACGCGCGCCCGGACCGGGGATTTTGTCCCTGCAGTGATTACGGGAACCCGCGCCTATGACGTCCGGGCGCGGCGGACGGAGGCATGACGACGTCCTTATCCATCCGCCGAATCGCCGCCTGGATGCTGGCCGGGCTGATGGCGGCATCGGTTGCGGGCTGCGCCCGCTTCCGGCATCGGCCGCCTTGTCCCGAAGAAGCCCCGGCGGAACGGCCGGTCGAAGCGCCACCGGCGGAGGATACGGCGATAGAACCGCTGCCCGAAGCACCGGCGGCAGAGGATGCCCCGGCGGAACGGCGAGCCGAAGCGCCAGCGGAACCGGTTTCGCCGGCGGCGGCGGAAGAATCGGCATCCATGCCGGAGGGCGACGACGAGGCGGAAAAAGTCCCGGGGAACGGACGCCGGCGGAACGGCAACGGGACGGTTCGCGTGGATGAGCGGCAGGTCCGGGAGCTGCAGGATCAGGCGCTTCATCAGCAGGGCGGGGGCCGGGACCACGGCATGCTGCGCCATACGAATCGAGTAACCCGCTGGCTGGACCGGGCGCATGACACCTGGTACCGGCGAATGGATAACGCCGTCCGGCGCATGGATACCCGCTGGCTGGGGGAGGAGATGGAATACGAGCCCGAGCTGTCGTCGTTCCGGTTGAGCGCGCTGGGCCGCGTCGGCGGCACCGACAGCCAGAAGGATACCGATATCAAAGTGCGCTTTCGCGGCGATCTGGCCCTGCCCGGCCTGGAGAACAAGCTGCACCTGATTCTGGAAAACGCGGACGACGGAGCGCTGCCGGGCGCGGATCCCATGACCCGGGACGAGGACACCCAGCTGGGGCTGCGGGCTGTCTGGGATACCCTGCTGGGCAACCGGGCGCAGGCGGATGCCGGGTTGAAATGGCGCAATTCCAATCCCGTGGCGTTCCTTGAGCTGCAATGGAAATGGCAGCGCGACGCCGCCGGCGGCAGGCTGCGGCTGAATCCCCGCGGGCTCTATTTCAGCGACGAGGGGTTCGGGCAGGTGACCACCCTGTCGTGGACGCGCGATCTCGGCGAGCGCACCTGCCTGCAGATCCGCCTGGCCGAACGTTCGTCGGAAGCCCGCGACGGCGTCAATTTCGAGCAGACCTTCCGGTTTGCCTGGCGGCGGTCGGGCCGGGGCCGGGGATGGGTGGCCCAGGCCAGTGTGTTTCCCAGTCTCGTCAGCTCGGACTGGCTCTGGGAAGACACCCTGGTGAGCCTGACCTGGCGCGACGCCTTTTACCGGCGCTGGATCTATTGCACGATCACGCCGCAGGTTCAGTTTCCGCGGGAAGACCGCTATGAACCCCGGTTTTCGCTGCGGATCGGC
>JAHDSS010000402.1 GCA_018432565.1 Kiritimatiellia bacterium | reverse complement strand
TCAGCCACGGCTACGTGCAAGATCGCGGGCCAGGAGCCGGCGGACCCTGCTACCAGTGGACGCGCAAGGAACGTGGAAAAACCATTTCCGTCGCCCTGTCCAAAGAGCAATACGAACAGATGAAAAAGGCCATGGAGGCGTGGCGCGAGACCCAAGCGGTCCTCAAGCGCATGGAGCAGATCAGCCGCACCTTGATCTTTGAAAACACCCCCGGCCCGGCACGACGCAAGCCATTATCCCCAGAAGTATTAGGCCTTAACTAAGCGCCATTCAGGACTGACCCCTTTGCATTATTACTAGATTACGGGACTGACCCCTTTGGACCCCTTTGTGGGACGGACCCCTTGGTATAAGGAGGCAGAAGGGGTGACGAGACCTGGGGGAATATGTGGGAGGGGCCGGGACCGGGTTGCATTATTAAATTATAGGACCGACCCTTTTCCGCACCGCGGCGTCCGGGGTCGGTTGTAGATGCGCCCGCTGGGCGCGTCGGATCGGAAAGGATCTTAGACAGGATTTACAGGATGGACGGGATTTCGGAGGGCGAAGGGTTTCACGCAGAGACGCGGAGGAGAGAGGTGAACTACGAAATACGCGAATTACACAAAAGGGGGAGGGGAGACACGGGCGGGGATTTGAATAGGGAGGGGCCGGGACCGGGCCGAATTACAAATTATAGGACTGACGCCTTTATTGGTTGGTGACAGGCGGATATGAACAACTACGAATGATACGAATAGCACGAATGGGAGGAGGGCGGGATCGAACAGCCAACAGCCGGTTCAACTGCGAAATGCGCGAAAGGTACGAAAGTGGGAGGGCGTGGCAAACAGCCAACAGCCGCAACTACGAATTATGTGAATGGCACGAATGGGGGAGGGTGGGCAGGATCCGGGCTGCATGATACAATCCAGGGCGACTCCTTTCTTTTAGACAGGATGGACAGGATGGGGAGGTGGAGAGACTGGAGACCGTAGACGGGGAGCCGGAAAGTCTCGGGTCTACAGCCTCTGGTCTATTGTCTGACGCGCGCCGGGGGGGCGGGCCCGCATCAAAGGGGTTTGCGGTGGAGGATGATGCGGCGGGTCATGTTGGGGGCGAGGACTTTGAATTCCACGGTTTTGGAGCCTTCGGTGACTGTCAGCCATTCATCGATGTCGAGGGTTATCCTCTCGGTGACGGAAGCATGGCCGGAGAAAGCGGTTTTGGGGCTGGTGGCTTTCAGGCCGACGGCGAGAATCTTGCCGGCGGCATGGGTAAAGCCGGCCAATTGAAGGGGGGAGATGCCGGGCAGCTTGAATTCGCCGCCACCGTCCAGGGTGATCACGGCCATGCCGGAGGCCAAGGGCTGGAGGTCAATGGGGCAGGGGTCGCCGCCGACGACATGGGGCAGGACGACTGGCAGATAGCGTTTGTCGTTCACGAGAAGGGTGTATTCCAGGGCGGGATTGACGGTGAAGTCGGCGACTCCGGTGCGGTCGGTTTTGGCGGTCATGGGCTGTCCGCTGTCGGAGAACAGTTCAAGTAGGACGCCCTTGACGGGATATCCGCCGCTGCGGGTTTCGACCCGCAGGCGCGAATCGTTGCGGGCGGCCGCTTCCCGGGCGGGGTCGGGGGGAAGATCGCGGTAGAGGAACAGTCGGATGTCCGGGACGGGGGAGAGGACCTTCAGTTCGATGCGGCTGGAGCGTTCGGTGACGGTTACGAGGGTGTCAAAGTTCAGGCGGATCCGGTCTTGATCGAAAGAAAGGCCATCGAACACGGTCCGGGGCGAGCTGGGCTGGATTATGATGCCGGAGCCGCTGCCGCTGTTGTAGCTGCCGCTGATGCGGAAGGGGGACAGACCGGGCAGGCGGACATCGCCGGCGATGCCGGTTTCCACGGCGCGGAAGCCGTCCTGAACGGACTGGAGTTCAATGGCATAGGCGGTGCCGCCGCTGCACTGTTCCAGGATGACGGGTTCGTAGCGGGGATCCAGCACCAGGATGCAGTAGTTGAGTTCGGGCAGGATGGCGAAATCGGCGCGTCCCTTGCGATCCGTTTTGCC
Organism: Kiritimatiellia bacterium; assembly: GCA_018432565.1. Lineage (GTDB taxonomy): Bacteria > Verrucomicrobiota > Kiritimatiellia > CAIQIC01 > Lenti-01 > JAAZFE01. The sequence goes on along the minus strand of JAHDSS010000402.1, from coordinate 2,595 downwards.
GCGGAAGGATTTGTTGAAGGAATGGGAGCGCAGGGAGATTTCCACGTTGGCGGCGGGACCCTGCTCGCCGGAGACCATGACGACGAGTCGGTCTTCGGGGACCGATTCCGCCGTGAGGGGTTTGGAGGTTGCGGGGTGAGCCGGACGGACCGATGCGGGAGTTGCGCGGACGGCCGGGCAGGAGGCCGGCGGCGGGGGCGCCGGGGCGTCGCTGTCCTGGGCGAGGCGGAAGGCCGTGATTTCGCGGTCCACGTCCAAGGCCTGGACGATCTGGTCCTGACGCGTCAGGTGGGCTTTCAGCTTCTCCAGATGCCCGAGGTAGGACTGGGCCAGATCGGCTTCCGCCTGCCGGAGCTTGTCCCGGTCGTCCGAGAAAGCTTTCACGGCGGAGCGCTGGGTCCGGGCGATGCGGGGGAACCCGGTATCAATGTCCTGTTCCTCGATGCGTCCGGTGGATTGGAAGCGTTCGAGTTCCTTCTGTGCGGCCAGATATTCGGCCAGCTTGCCTTCGGATTGGGCGGTCGATGCCTTCTTGGAAAGAAGGGTGCAGTACTTGTGGGAGAGGGCAGAGGTGTATTGCTCGGCATGCGTCTGCCGAAGCGTCTCAAGCTTGACCTGGTAGGCGGCCTTGGCGGCGGCGAGCAGGGAGGCATCGTTGGCGCGGGCGGGGGCGTGGAGCAGGGCGGCCAGGGTCAACACCCAGCTAAACCGGAACCATGGAATGGGGCAAAAACGGGATGGGGCGGGGCTCATGTAACAGTCCTTGGGTCTTGGAATCCTTCGACGGAACCCAGTCACACTAGCAGAAAGGCCCCGCCCAAAACAGCCGCAAGCGGTTAGAAATGGATTAAATTTTCCGGCCGCCAGGCGGGGGGAGGGGCAGGATCGTTGGGATGATGGTTGGTGACCGGGCGGATTATTACAACTACGAATCAAGCGAATAGCACGAATGGGAGGAGGGCGGGATCGAACAGCCAACAGCCGGTTCAACTGCGAAATGCGCGAAAGGCACGAATGGGGGAAGGCGGGGCGAACAGCCAACAGCCGCAACTACGAATTATGCGAATGGCACGAATGGGGGAGGGTGGGCAGGGTCCGGGCTGCATTATTAAATTATAGGACCGACCCCATTATTACTAGATTACGGGACTGACCCGAATGGCGCTTAATTAAGGCCTAATACTTCTGGGGATAATGGCTTGCGTCGTGCCGGGCCGGGGGTGTTTTCAAAGATCAAGGTGCGGCTGATCTGCTCCATGCGCTTGAGGGCCGCTTGGGTCTCGCGCCACGCCTCTATCGCCTTTTTCATCTGTTGGTATTGCTCTTTGGACAGGGCGACGGAAATGGTTTTTCCACGTTCCTTGCGCGTCCACTGGTAGCAGGGTCCGCCGGCTCCCGGCCCGCGATCTTGCACGTAGCCGTGGCTGATCCAACGGGTTTTGCCCAGTTGGGTGCGCAGACGCCTATATTCCGCCTTTAATTCTTTTTCGCCTGGTTTCATGAAAACAGACTAGCATATCCGTCAATAGGGCGGTATATATACCGCCCTATGAAACGCAACGCCACCCCCTGTTTTCCACAGTTCGCCGCAAAAGTAGCCGCCATGGGCAAGCGAGCCGTCGCCCCCCTTTCGTCGCTCATCGACGTGGAAGCGCAGTTCAGTCGGTTCCTGCCGAAACGGGGTCCCGAATTTCCGGCAGACGGCCCTCGACGGCGAGAACGCAAGTATCCATCAGCCATCGTGTTCTGGAGCTTCATCTGGCAAGTCCTCAAGCCGAGAACCTCCTGCAGAGAAGTTGTCCGCCAGATCCAGGCGACCCGCGAAACCCAGAACTTCAAATACGACGAAAGCACCAGCGGCTACTGCCAGGCCAGAACCCGGTTGCCGGAGAGCACCCTGCGCAAGGCGTTGGCCGATACCGCCGAAACCGCCGCCCAACTCAGCCATGCAGGCGTGCCGGGATGGAACCGTCCCGTCAAGGTCGTCGACGCCACGTCTGTCACCCTTCCCGACACAGCGGCCAACCGCAAGACTTACCCCTATGCTCCCGGACAAAAGCCAGGCTGCGGGTTCCCGAACATGAAGGTGCTCGCGCTGAGTTCGCTGGCCAGCGGCGCCGTTCTGGCGGCCCGCGAAACCGGCAAGCACATTCACGACATTCGGATGTTCAAGGTTTTCTTCGACCTGTTCAAACCCGGCGACATCGCCTTGGGAGATCGCGCGTTTTGTGCCTTTGCCTCCATGGCGACGCTGCTTCTCGGGAAGGTCGACTCGGTCTTCCGCCTCCATCAGAGGCGGTTGCTGGACAAACGACAGGCGCGTCGAATCGGCCCTTCAGACTGGATCGCGACATGGACGCGGCCCATTCAACGGCCCGACTACGTCGAGCAGAAGGAATGGGACGCATTGCCCGAAACCATCCAAGTGCGCATCTTCCGCGTTCAACTCAAGCGCAACGGATTTCGCACCAAAACCCTTTGGATCGCCACGACCCTGCTCGACCCCGTCGCCTATCCCCTCGAACGCATCGCCGTACTCTACCGTATGCGCTGGGAGATCGAACTTGGATTCCGCGACTTGAAGACCACCATGGC
>JAHDSS010000116.1 GCA_018432565.1 Kiritimatiellia bacterium | reverse complement strand
CGCATCACGTCCTCGCGGTTCTTCCGCGACAACAGAAACGGCGTCTGCGCGGCCGCCCCCAGCAGCATCAGCAGCGCCTGCCCCGTCCCCTGGCACGCCAGGATGATGCCGCGCCCCGCCGCCGCGAACACGTTCGCGGGCGGATCGAAAATCTGGGGCTCACGGGTAATCATGGCGTTTCCGCGCGCTCCCCGTCCGCCGGCACCGGCGCAGCCAGCCGCACCCGGCCCAGCCACAGAAAACGCACCTGACGAGTTGTAGCCGTTCGGTCCCAGGCAAGCAATCCTTTCAGCACCGACCAGCGCCGCTCCGCATCCCCCGCGGTCCGCTCGTGCCGCCACAGCGGAAACAGCGAAAACGCCCGCGCGCCCCCGTCGCGCCGCGTCTGGCGGTACAGCCCCCACAGCACATCCAGGTCGCTGCGCTCCCCGTGCGCCCGGTAGTCCAGCAGCGTCCACAGCGGCGCCCAGCTGCGCTCCACCGGCGGCGGATGCCCCGCCGGCCACAGATCCAGCAGCCGCAGGCGGTAGGCCGGCTCGTCCAGATCGTAGATCCGCGAATACAGCGGCCACAGCTTCACCCGGCTCTGCAGCACCCGCCGCCCCGCGGGCTTATCCCGGCCGCCGCCGGCGGGCTCCCCGCACAGACCGGCGTTTTCCCCGGCCGGCGCCTCCACGCTGTTCGCCACGTTGTTGTAAAACGGCACCACCGTCCACCGGTTCCGCCGCATCCCCCCCCACTCGTTCCGCTCGTGCACGATCAGCGGCCACAGCCAGAACCGGCGCTCCAGCACCCCGTCCTTCCGCCGCCCGTACAGCGGCCACACGTACAGCTTCTCCCGCGCCCCCGTCTCCCGCTGGTAAAACGGCCACGGGCAGAACGTCCGGTTCAGCTGCTCGCCGCGGATGAACTGGAACAGCGGCGGCAGCACCATCCATCCCTTCTGGGTGTTCAGGTTCACCCGCCCGCACAACGGAAACAGCACCCAGGCCGTCCCCGTCGCCTTCGGATGCTCCCATCGCGCGTGCGTCCACACCGGCCACAGCACCGAATGCTTTTCGTAGCGCCCGCGGTCCCGCGACCGCGCCCACAGCGGAAACACCCGGAACTTCTCCAGCCGCCCGTCCGGCGTCGTCGTGCGCGACCAGATCGGCCACAGCACATCCGTCGTGCGCACATCCTTGATCGAGCTCTGCGTCCACAGCGGCCACAGGGCAAACCGGATGCGGTCCTTCAGCAGGAAATTGCGGATCTCCCCGCCCAGCGGCCACAGCGCCGCATAGCCGTCCCCCTGCTCGTCGCGCCCGTGAAACCACAGCGGCAGCAGCCAGAACCGGTAGCCCGACTCCGGGTCCGTCCGGTCCCGGTCATAAAACCACGCCAGCCCCGCGCGCCAGGATTTCTGCTCATGGAACGTCTTGCCCGCCGCCAGCGGCCAGACGACATCCCACGCCGTGCGGCCGTTCACCGGGTCCGCGGCCCGCGCCCACAGCGGACGCGGCGTCGCCCGCAGCGTCAGGCCGCCGTCCCCCTCCGCCCGCTCCCAGAACGGGCCCGCCGCCCGGAAGCGCCCGTCCCCGTCCGCATCCTCCATCCACGACGCCACCGGCCCCCAGTCCCACCCCGCCGCCCACGGACCCGCCGGCTCCTCCGCCCCCCCCGCCGCCGCCGCCAGCCCCAGCACCGCCAGCCCCGCCGTTTTCCACAGCGTGGAAAAAAGTTTTCCATACCGTGGAAAACGTCCCGGTTTTTTTTCCATGCCGTGGAAAACTCCGCCCGCCGCCCCTCCCGACTCTTCACGTGTCCGGTCGAATAGTGGACATTGGATATTGAATATTGCGTCCCCTCCTCCAAGACCCCCACGGCCTTGTGCCGTGGGTGAATCAGTTCTGCTCCATTCTTCCGCCAACCCGCTCACAGCACCAGCCGCCCGCGCCCCGGCGTCCCCGCAAACCGCCCGCCGCGCACCATGATCTCGCCGCGCACCGTCACCACCTCCGGCGCCCCCGCCGTCTCGAATCCTTCGTAGGGGTTGTAGTCCGTGTCCAGGCTCTGCGTCTTCACCGAAATCGTCCGCCGCGCCGCCGGATCCCACACCACCAAATCCGCATCGCTCCCCGGCGCAATCGTCCCCTTGCGCGGAAACAGCCCGAAGATCTTCGCCGGATTCTCCGCCGCCACCGCCGCCAGCCGTTCCGGCGTGATCCGGCCCGCCGCCACCCCCGCCGTCCAGGCCAGCGCCATGCGCTCCTCCACGCCGCCGATCCCGTTGGGGATCTTCGTGAAATCGCCGCGCCCCAGCGTCTTCTGGCCCTCGAAATCAAACGGGCAGTGATCCGTCCCCAGCGTGTCAATCCGGCCGTCGGCCAGCGCCGCCCACAGCGCGGCCTGGTCGCCCGTTTCCCGCAGCGGCGGCGACAGCACCCACTTCGCGCCCTCGAAATCCGGACGCTCGGCATAGCTCCGGTCCAGCACCAGGTAGTGAATCATCGTCTCGATGAACAGGTCCTTCATCTTCCCGCGGAACCGGTCCGCCATGCTCAGCGCTTCGGCGCAGCTCAGGTGCACCACGTACGCCTTCGCCCCCGTCGCCGCCGCAAACGTCAGAAACCGGCATACCCCCTCCGCCTCCACCATCGGCGGACGGCTCAACGCGTGGCCCTCCGGCCCCGTGATGCCCTCGGCCAGCCGCTTCCGCTGCAGGGCCGGAATCAGGTCCGCATTCTCGCAGTGCGCCATCACCACGATGTCGTGCGCCGCCGCAAACTCCAGCACCCGGATCAGGTCGGCATCGCCAATCGCCAGCGTCGGCTTGTAGGCCAGGTAAATCTTGATCGACTTCAATCCGCGCGCGACATAGCCCTCCAGCTGCCGCCGGGTCGTGTCGTCGAATTGGGTGACCGTCAGGTGCCATGCGTAGTCGCACGACGCCTTGCCCTCCGCCTGCGCCGTCCAGACCGCCCACGCCTCGTCCAGGTCCGCTTCCAGCCCCGAGCCCGCGAAATCCATGAGGCACGTCGTGCCGCCCAGCAGCGCCGCGCGCGTGCAGTTTGCGTAGTCGGACTTCGCCGATACGTTGGTCAGCGGCAGATAGGCGTGGACATGCGGATCCACGAACCCCGGAAACACCAGCTTGCCCGCCGCCTCGACCACCTCCGCCCCCGGCGGCGGCTCGATCCCCGCCGCCACCTTCGTGATCTTCTCCCCTTCGCACCAGACATCCGCCCGTCGGCGCCCCGACGCCGTCACCACCTCCCCGCCGCGGATCAACAGGCCCATCGCCGACGCCCCTACTTTTTCAGCACCTGGACAATGCGGTTCTGCCCATCCACCTTCACCACCGTCGCCTGGAAGCCTTTCGCCTCCGCGTCGTCCATCGGCGCATAGGCAATCACGATGATCGTGTCCCCCTTGTACGCCAGCCGCGCCGCGGGCCCGTTCAGCATCATCTGCCCCGTTCCCCGCTCGCCGCGAATCACATACGTGATGAAACGCTCGCCGTTCTGCAGGTTCAGCACCTGCACCTGCTCGCCCGCCAGCAGATCCGCCGCCTCCATCAGGTCTTCGTCTATGGCGATGCTGCCCTCGTAGTCGAGTTCCAGCCCCGTCACCGTCGCCCGGTGGATTTTCGATTTCAACATGATCCGCTGCATGGTCCTGCCCTTTCTAAAGAAACCGTACTGTATCCCGAAGCCCCCCGCCACTTCAAGAGCCGAGAACAGCCCGCCCCGCCCGCGCCGCAGGGCGCCGCAGGGCGCATCTGCGATTCAATGCATATTTTCGCATCCAACAGAGTATTCTGGGGGGGCAGGCTCCGTCCTGCCCGGTTTTGGCAGAATCGCCGGTGCCAAGGCGGGCAACACTCCAGTTTCAGGATTATATCTGATCGCAGATGCGGCCCCCCCTGTAGCTGCGCTCGCTGAGCGCGGCCCCTGTTCCTCTCCGACCCGACGCGCCCACGGGCACATCGTCAACCGAAGCATCCGAACAAAATCTTTTCGCTATGGATTGGACCACGATTGTACGGATTCGATCCAACGAAACGATGGCCCTAATCCGTACAATCCGTACTACTATCTGGCCACTTCGTCTTTTTTGTGCACGTTTTTCGACCTAATTCATTTCCGGGATTGCTCTTAGCCTGTCTTGTTTTCCTGCGTTTCCTGTTTTCCTGCTTATCCCCCTCTCCATTTT
>JAHDSS010000596.1 GCA_018432565.1 Kiritimatiellia bacterium | reverse complement strand
GCGGCACCCCGGAACCACCCCCATCAACCTCTGCCTGCTCTATCCCGACAACGCCAAGGTCTATCTGCGCGCGTCCAGCAACCTGAAGGTGAAGATGTCCGAGGCCTTCGCAAAGGAATGCGAGAAGATCGTGGACGGCATCTACGTGGCGGCGGTCAAGCAGGCGGGGCTGTGCGCCCCGCCGGAACGGAACTGGAAACGCCACAACGGAGGGTGAGCCGGCCCGGCCGGGCGGAGGCTCTTAGAGCCTATTCTTGTATTCTGCAGCCGCAAAATCCGACCGGGACGGGGTCGTCCCGGCTCCAACCAGCCACTGAATCCTTGTCTTTGTAGCCCCCGACGGCCCCGTCGGGGGAGGTGGGGGGAGGAGCGGCAAAGGCATTATGAAACGGCTCTAGCGGGCGGGCAGCCGGGTCAGCACCCACTCGTAGAAGGTATGGGCGGCTCGCGCCAGAAGGTGAAGGCTGTTCAGCAGGTGGGCGCCGGCTTCGGCAAAGCTCCAGGTGCTGACCGCGATCAGGGCCGCGGCGATCGACAGGATGTTGAGGGCGTAGATGAGGGTGTAGGAGAACAGGCGTCCGTGCTCGCGGATGTCCGGCTGGCTCCAGGCCAGAAAGCGCACCGTGTAGGTGGCGTGAAACGACCACGTCAGGCCGATCCAGAAGAGAAAGACGGGCGCATAGGGTTTCACGGCGGGGAACAGCCAGACCGTCAGCAGCCAGATCACCGCGACCGCAACCGTGTACAGCGGGAAAAAATAGGGGGCGAGCGTGACCCACGCGTTGTTTTTGGTGACGCGCACGCTGCCGCCGCTGGCCGACACCCGCAGCCGCGAGGCCTTGCCGCCCATCAGGACGCTCCACAGCGCGTGGGTCAGCTCGTGGCCGAGGACATAGGTGCGCGTCAGGGGCGGCAGAAACAGCCAGATGATGCCCCACAGGACGATGCCCGCCACGGCGGCGAACGCGTGAATCATCGGCAGCCGGGTGGGCGATTGCGCCAGGATCACCAGCACCCGCCACAGCGTCATGGTCAGCGCCGCGCCCAACGGCAGCAGCAGCAGGCCCGTCAGGAATTTGACCGCGCGCAACTTCACGGGGAGAGAGTTTAGCTGGGCGGAAAGCGCTTGGAAAGCCGCTGGTGCAGGGGCAGCAGCGGCAGCAGCAGCAGCCCGGTCAGATTGACCGGAAAATGCGGCACCGCGGCCAGGCACAGCAGCGCCTGCAGCGGAATCAGCATGCGCAGCAGCCGCCCGATCACCGGCGGGGGGAAACGGGTGCCGGGCCGGGTTTCGTTCCGGGCCAGATGTGTGACGACGGCCACGTACAGGCCGAGCACCGCGGCGCCGGCAATGGGAGCGGTCGCCGTGGTCAATCCGTTGCCGACCGCGGCCGCTCCCAGCAGGAGGTTGCCCGCCCGGCACAGGCCCATCAGCGCCGGCCCCGCGATGGGGAGGCGCTTGAATCCGATGTCGTACAGCACAAGGCACAGGATGAGCGGCAGCGCCACGGGCAGCGCGTCGAAGAATGCCGCGGCAAAGGCGGCCACCCACAGCAGAATCATGGCCGCCGCCGCCGCGTTTTCGCGGGAGATTTTTCCGGCGGGCAGGGGGCGTTCGGGACGGTGCCGGAGATCTTCGGCATAGCCGAACAGATCGTTCAGAATCAGCCCGGCCGCATAGAGACCGATGCCTGCCGGCAGCGCCAGCAGCAGGAACTGCCCCCAGTCCAACGCCGACGCCGCCGGGGCCAGCAGAAAGCCCGCCAGCACATCCCCCGGCACCGTCAGCAGATTGGGCAGCCGCACCAGCCGCAGCCAGGCCGACGGCGAAAAGCGTCGCGGAACCAGTTGCTTGACGCTGCGGAGGGCCGGCGCCAGTTTTTTCCACAGCGTGGAAAAAAAGTTTCCACGGCGTGGAAACCGGTCAGCGCTGGTAGGTGGCGGGGTCAATGTAGGGCAGGTCGAGCTGCGGGTTGAACTTCGGAGTCTGCGAATAAAACGCCAGCGGGTTGTCGTGCATGATCCGGGTGATCTGCGCGTCGGTAAAGTCCTGTTCGCGCATGAACTCCGCGGTTTTGGGCAGCGAGCAGGGGTCGGAGACGCCCCAGTCCGCGGAGGAATTGACGGTGACGCGCTCGAGGCCCCAGCGGCGGAGAATGTCCACCACGCGGCGGGGATTGAGCTTGGAATAGGGATAGACGGTCAGGCCGGCCCAGTAGTCGGTTTTGCGCGTCAGCGGCATCGTGTCTTCGGTGTTGTGGTCCACCACGATGCGGCCGGGGTCGTAATCGAATTCCCGCAGGATGTCGAGGATGCGGGCCACGCCGTCCTTCTTGGATGTCTCCGGCGTGTCGTGGGGCGTGTGGACCAGGACGGGCAGGTCATGGGCCTTGGCCATCTCCAGCTGGCGCTGGAAGACCTGTTCCTCGTTGGGGGTGATGCGGTTGAAGCCGATTTCGCCCACGCAAACGCAGCGCGGATGGTCCAGCCAGCGGTCCATGCCGTCGAGGGTCTCCATCGCCAGCGGCAGGTCGTCGGCTTCCTTGGGATTGACGGAGATGCAGGAGTAGTGGTCGATGCCGTAGCGGACGGAACGGGTGGGCTCGAAATCGAGAGAGAGCGCGAAGTAATCGTAGAACGTGCCGGCGTGGCGGCGGCTGGCGCCCTGCCAGAACGACGGCTCGACGACGCAGCGGATGCCGGCGTGGTACATCGCCGTGTAGTCGTCGGTCGTGCGCGAGAGCATGTGGATGTGCGGTTCAATGATGGTCATGGTCAGTCTCCGGTTGCGGGAAGAAAACAGGGTTCAATGCGTATCAGCGTCCCGCGCCGCCGACCGGTTCATTCCGCGGCGATGGCGGAGATCTCCACCAGTCCGTCCTTCGGCAGGCGGGCAGCCTGAATGACCTCCCGGGCCGGATAAGGCGGCTGGAACACCTCGGCGTACAGCCGGTTGACCAGCGCGAAATCCACCATGTTCTCCACGTAAATCGTGGCCTTGAGGACATTCGAAGGGCCGAGGCCGGCCGCCTGGAGAATGGCCAGCAGGTTGTTCAGCGCCTGGCGGGTCTGGGCTTCGGTGCCGTCCGGCAGTTCCCCGGTGGCGGGATCGATTCCGAGCTGGCCCGAAATGAACAAGAGCCCGTTGTGCGATACCGCCTGCGAGTACGGTCCGATGGCGGCGGGGGCCTGGTCGGTTTGGATGGCGTTCATGGCTTTTCTCCCGGTTGCGGTGGGGGTGACTGATTCAAGATAAGATGCCTCCGGATTTCCGGCAAGGCCAATCCGGACGCCAATTGGCCACGCCAATTGGCCGTCGGGCGCATCTGCGATGGGGTGCATCCTTGGCGCCAGCAGGACGTAACGGCTTGCCTTCGTGGCACGCGGCTCCTGTCGCGTGCGGTGGACAGGTTCCGCGCGGGACGGGAGCCCCGCGCTACGAGGGTCCATTCTGACGACACCCAATCGCAGATGCGCCCTCGGCCGTCCCGGGACCATCCGCATGGGCCGGCGCAACGGCAACAGGGAGCGGGCGCAAGATCATGGGATCATGTGTTCCGCGCCAGGGCAAACAGGGTGCCCGACAGGCGGTTGAGATAGGCCAGCGCGGCGGGGGTGACGCGCGCGGGATGGCGTTCGCGGGCACGGACCAGATCCCGTTCCGCCCGCCGGCAGACGGCCCGCGCCAGATGTGCGCGGGCGGAGCGTTCTCCGGCTCCGGGCAGATCAAAGCCCTGCGCCGGAGGCCGCCCCTCCTTCAGGCGGGCGGCGGCGGCTTCGAGCCGTCGGACGGCGTCCGGAGCCAGGCGGGCCTGTTCCGTGGCCAGTTCCGAGCCGATTTCCAGAAGATCGCGCTGGATGGATTCAATCCAGGCGGATTCTTCCCGGCTTTCTGCCGCCGACCGAACCAGGCCCAGCGCGGCTCCCAGTTCATCCAGGGCTCCCATCGCGTCAAACACGGCATCGCTCTTGGCCATCCGATGCCCTTTGGGCAGATCTGTGTGACCTTCGTCCCTTGGAGATCGAGCGGAAAACCGGCAGGAGTTCATGGAGCGCATCCTCCTACATGCGACAGGATTCGACAAGACTCCACGGGGGCCTTTCGGTGTTTCAGGACGGTCGGGACCACAGGCAAAAAGTCTCGGTTATAATTATAACCGAGACATGCCCAAACCGGTTTGAGCTTCGGCGGGATTTGCGATGGGAGGCGGAGAGACGGGGTGGTAGAGTCCTGCCGTCATGAACCGATGGTTTGAAGAATTGGATTGTCGCCGGACTCCTCTGGGCGAGCTGGTGCTGCAGCGGCGCCGGGTCCTGGCGCTGGACGGGGCCGAAGCCGTTGAGGTCAGGTTGAACGGCGAATACCTGATGTCGAGCCTGTT
>JAHDSS010000113.1 GCA_018432565.1 Kiritimatiellia bacterium | reverse complement strand
CTCTTCGGCGCCTGCGGCGGCGACCTCGCCCGCGCCGTCGTGGCCGCCCGCGACCACCCCGGCAAACGCACCGAAGCCGTCACCTCCGTCTTCCTCGACCGCGCCATCGGCCTCGTGGTCACCCTCCTCGCCGGCTGCGCCCTCCTCCTCCCCCGGCTGCGCGACGTCGCCGCCTTTGAAGACGCCCGCCCCGCCCTCCTCCTGATGGCCGCCTTCCTGCTCGCCGCCGTCGCCTTTGCAACCCTCTTCTTCACCCGCGACCTGTTTGACCGCCTCCCCTTTCTGCAGCGCCTGGAACGCCGCGGCCGTCTCGGCCCCCTCCTCCGCCGCGCCTACGACGCCATCTACCTCTTCCGGAAAAACGCCCGCCACCTGCTCGGACCCGCCCTGCTCTCCCTCGCCAATCTCCTGCTGCTCGCCGCCGCATCCGCCGCCCTCGCCCGCGCCCTCGAACTCGACCTCCCCTTCCGCGATTTGCTCGCCGTCTTCCCCGTCATCACCGTCCTCGCCGCCATCCCTCTCACCCCCGGCAGCCTCGGCGTGCGCGAAACCCTCTATATCCAGCTCCTCGCCCCCTTCGGCGTCCCCCCCGGCCCCGCCCTCATGCTCTCCCTCCTCGGCTACCTCGCCGCCTCCGCCTGGTCTCTCTACGGCGCCCTCTTTCTCCTGCGCCAGCCCCGATCCAACCATGATTGAGCCTTGCGCACGGACGTAAGCGTGTTCGGGCCGCCCCCCCCCACGACCCCGCATAGGGTCTCAGACCCCCACGGGCTCGTCCCGTGCACAACCAGGTAAAGGGTCTCAGACCCCCACGGGCTTGCCCCGTGCACAACCAGGTAAAGGGTCTCAGACCCCCACGGACTTGCCCCGTGCACGACCCCGCATAGGGTCTCAGACCCCCACGGGCTCGTCCCGTGGGTGAATCAGGTCCGCCTGCTCATCGCCCCCCAGCCCATCCCCCCCCCCAACCTTCCCCCCCTACCGCCGCCCCGGCCGCCCCTTCACCCACTCGCGAATCTCTTCCACCGCCGTCTTCCATTTCCCGGAATCGCGACGCACATCCGCAAAGGCCCCGAACAGGTCCAACAAGATCTCCCGCCACTGCTCCAGGAAAATCATCCGCTCCTGGAACCGGCTCACCGAGTCCAGCGACCCCTCGCCCTGCGGCAGCTTCAGCCCCCGGATCAGGAACTGGTCCGCCTCGAACCCGAACGACCAGATGTTCTCCTCGTCCAGCGCGAACGTCACCTTGGCCTCTTTCAGCTTCTTGCCGCTTAACAAACACGTCTTCGCCTCGATGCTGTTCTCCGGCGCCCCCTTCTTCAGCACCGCCGCGTGCGCCCCGTTGCCCTCGTGCAGAAACGTCAGCGGCCCCTCCAGCAGCACCCCCAGCTCGCGCCCCTCGGACAGCGCCACCCGCCCGTTCTGCGTCTCCGCCTTGAACCACAGCCACGTCAGGAACTCGCGCCCCGGCGCCGCTTCCATCGCCTCCCCCTCCATCTCCGGCGAAAAACTCGTCCCCGGCAGATCCCGCAGATCCGTCTGCTTGAGCTTCAGCCCCAGCGCCTCCGGCGTCGCCGGCTCCCCCCCGAACCCCAGCGTCGCCGCCAGCGCCGCATTGAACACATCCAGCTGCGCCGCCGCCAGCGCCGACACATACAGATGCGTTGCCCCCGGCATGTACACGAACGGAACCGCCTTCAGCTGCGGCGGCATGGCCGGCAGCAGCCGTTCCGTCACCGACCGGCGGATTTCCGACCGCTGCTTCGCCTTCAGGTACGGCTTGCCCTCCGCCGCCTGCACCGCCAGCTCCTCCATCCGGCACTCCGCCTGCAAGAGCGCCGCCGGCACCTTGCGCTCCGCCTGCCGCAGCGCCAGCCGAACCCAGCCCGCCAGCATCGCCGTCTCCTCCGTGATGTGCGAATCCAGCAGGTGCCGACCCGTCACCCACCCCCGCTGCGGCCCTTCCCCCACCGCCTCCAGCGATCCCGCCCGCTCCTCCGCAAACCGCTCCACCCAGTCCCCCGGAAACGCCCGCGGCAACTCCAGCATCCGAAAACTCACCGATCCTCGATCAAACGGCATGGCCCACGCTCCTTGAAAAATTCTGCCGCCGCCACCCCGGCAACGCGCCCCCCCTGTATGCCACCCCGCCCCCTCCAGCGCAAGCCGTTTACCTCCCCGTCGAATTGTCAGTGTCAGGCACTGACATTTCATTAATGACATATGTTAAGGACGAGATGCCCCTCTCTGCCGGATTTTTTCCTCATCGATGAAATGCGTTTTGCCTTGGCAAACGGCTCCTTTTCGCCTATATCTGCGCCCCTTTTCAGACAGACAACACACAAAAGGCTGGTTTCCCATGGCATATACCGCATCCGATTTGCGCAAAGGTCTCAAAATCGAGATCGAAGGCATCCCCTACGAAGTCACCGAATTCCAGTTCGTCAAGCCCGGCAAGGGCCAGGCCATGTACAAGTGCCGCATCAAGAACATGATCGCCGGCAACACCATGGAAAAAACCTTCCGCGCCGTGGACAAAATCGACACCCCCAACATCGAATCCAAATCCCTGCATTTCTCCTATCAGGAAGCCGACAAGTACATCTTCATGGACAACAAGACCTACGAGCAGGTCGAAATCCACCAGGATGTCCTCGGCGACCAGCGCTTTTTCCTGCTCGAGGACCTCGAATGCGAAGTGCTGTTCCACAACGGCCGGGCCATGACCGTCACCCTGCCCTCCTTCGTGGTGAAGGAAATCACCGAAACCGAGCCCGGCGCCCGCGGCGACACCGCCACCAACGTCCTCAAGCCCGCCAAGATCGACACCGGCTACGAAGTCGGCGTGCCCATTTTCATAAACCAGGGCGACTTCATCCGCATTGATACCCGCACCGGCAAGTACATCGAACGCGTCAAGCAAGGCTGATCCGCCATGGGTCGGGTTTCCATCCGACCTCGGACCTCCGGCCTCGGACCTCGGGCGTGAAGGCTCCCGCCGATTCTGACGCCCTCGGCGGATTCCGCCGCGTCCTCGGCCTGCGCGCCCGCCTGAACGACGCCATCCGCCGCTTCTTCCGCGAACGCGGATTCCTCGAGGTGGACACCCCCGTCCTCCTGTCCGCCAATGCGCCGGAAACCCACATCGACGCCACCCCCGCCGGCGCCGGATGGTTGCGCACCTCCCCCGAGCTCGCCATGAAACGCCTCCTCGCCGCCGGCGTGGAAAATCTCTTCCAGCTCGGCCCCTGCTTCCGCGACGGCGAGCACGGCCGCTGGCACCACCCCGAATTCACCCTCCTCGAATGGTACCGCGCCAATGCCGGCTACCTCGAAATCCTTGCCGACACCAAAGCGCTGCTCGCCGCCCTCGCCCTGGAACTCCGCGGCGCGCTCGATTTCACCTGGCAGGACAAGCCCCTCTCCTTCGCCCAGGAACTCTGGGAAAAACACACCGTCTCCCAGGCCTTCATCGAACACGCCGGATGGGACCCCGCCCTCCACTTCGACCCCGACCGCTTTGACCTCGACCTCGTCACCCGCGTCGAACCCGCCCTCCCCGCCGACCACCCTGTCGTTCTGATCGACTACCCCGCCCCCCTCGCCGCCCTCGCCCGTAAAAAACCCGGCGACCCTGCCCGCGCCGAACGCTGGGAGCTCTATCTCGGCGGCGTCGAAATCGCCAACGCCTACTCCGAGCTCACCGACCCCGCCGAACAGCGCGCCCGTTTCGAGGAAGCCAACGTCCTCCGTCAACAACGCGGCGCCGCCCCCTATCCCCTCGACGACGCCTTTCTGTCCGCCCTCCCCCGCATGCCCCCCTCCGGCGGCATCGCCCTCGG
>JAHDSS010000542.1 GCA_018432565.1 Kiritimatiellia bacterium | reverse complement strand
GTCCTGTCCTTCGAGGGCGAAGCGACGGTCCGGGTTCCCGCCGGCTGCCGGGCGTCGCTGATCGGCGGCCGCATCGTGCCGGTCCATGGCGGGCGCGGCCGATTCTACGTCGAAACACCCCGCGGCGCCCCCGTTGAACTGGAGGGACGGCTGGAAGATTTTTTGCCGCAAACGCTCCGGCTGGGCGGGGAGGGAGCGCCATGAACATCTCTGCGCCTCCGGCTCCCGACGTTCTGCGCGTGGCCCATCTGCACACCAATCTGACTTGGGGCGGCGGCGAAAGCCAGCTTCTGGCGCTGGCCATCCGCTTGCAGGCGCGGGGTGGCTTCACCGTGCTGGTCACGCCCGCCCGCGGCGCGCTGTATCCGCGCGCCCGACGCGCCGGCCTGCGCGTGCTCGCGCTGGAGGATACCCGGGCCGGCCGTCGCCAGCTCTGGCTCGACTTGCAGGAATTCGGCCTGACCCTCCTGCATGCGCACGATTCGGGATCCACCTCGCTGGGCATCTGGCTCCGGCGCCACCTTGGCGTACCCCTGATCCTGACGCGGCGGATCGCCTCGCCTCTCCGGCGCAATCCGCTCTCGCGCTGGAAATATTCTCCCCGCCGCCTCGATGCCGTCATCGCCATTTCCAACACGGTGCGGGACGTGATGATCTCCAGCGGTTATCCTGCCGGCCGGATTTTGGTTGCGCCGTCCGGTGTGGATGTCGAGGCGCTGGCGCGCATCCCGGCGGATCCGGATTTCCGCGCGGCCTATGGAAGGGATCATCTCGTGGGCGGTCTGGGGCGCCTGTCCTGGAAGAAGAACTGGATGTTGATGGTGCGCGCGGCGGAGCTCCTGGCGCGGGAATCGTTCCCGGTGCAATGGGTGCTCGCCGGGGATGGACCTGATCGCGCCGAACTGGAAATGGCGATTCAAAGGGCCGGATTGGCCGGCCGGTTCCACCTGCTGGGATTCCGGGCTGACGCCACGCGCCTGCTGCGGCAGCTGGACCTGCTGTGCTTCCCGTCGCTAATGGAAGGCGCTTCGGTGACCGTTCGCGAAGCCATGGCTTTAGGCGTTCCCGTGGTCGCCGCCGATGCCCCCGGCGTTGTGGAATCCCTGGCCGGTCACGGATGGATCGTTCCCGGCGACGATCCCGCCGCGCTGGCCGCCGCGGTCCGCGCCGCCCTGGAGAATCCTGCCGCGCGCCAGGCCCAAGCCGCCGCCGCCCGGGAATTCGCCGGCCTGCACTACGATTACGAGCAGACCCTCGCCGCCACGCTCGCCGCCTACGGCGCGGTCCACTGATTTTCCACACCGTGGAAAATTTTTTTCCATGGCGTGGAAAACCCGCGCCGGAATTTTCCATGGCGTGGAAAATCCGGGAAAAACCGCTCCCCCCCGCCCGCCAATCTGTCTCGCTTATAATAATAACCGAGACAAATGGCCCGCCCGGTTTTTATAGTTATTCGCGGATCGTTACGGCCGGGGGAGGGTCGTGGAGGGTTCGCCGCCGGCGTCGGCGAGAAGCCCGTGCACCTGGATTTTGCGGGAAAGAGGAATGATCCAATCGGCGTAAAGCCGCGCAATGCGATCCGGGAGGCCGGGGTCGGCGGGCGGTTGGCCGGCGCGTGCCCGGACGCGTGCCAGCACTTCGGTTTCCACGCCGGCATGGGTGATGGCCGCCTCGACGCGCGCCGGGTCGCGGGTGTTCAGCGCGGCCTGCAGGCCTTCCGGGACGGCTTCGCGCTTGCGGGTGGCGACATGGACCGACAGGGCCAGTCGGCGGGCCAGGGCATCGAGGCAGGTGGCGTCGGCGGCCAGGCAGGGGGCGGGGCCGTTGTCCGGCGCGCCGGCGCAGAGGCCGGGGAGCATGCCCGCCAGGAAGGCCGGCCGCAGGACGCGGACGCGCCCCGCCGGCGTGGCGGAGTCGGCGAAGGCCCCGGCGAGCTCATTGAGCCCGGGCAGGGCATCCGCCGGCAGGGCGTAGAAGGCCGGATCGAAGCCCAGGCGGGAGCGGGAGCCGAGCGCATCCACCAGCGCCTCGTCCAGCGAGGCGATCATGCGGCGCAGATGGGAGAGGGCTTCCATGTCAGCCGACCGGATAGGTGCCGATCTTGCGGCCGGATTCGGAGAGCGCGCAGACCATCTTCCATGCGGCGCGGGCCGGCGCGGATTTCCAGTCCGTGACCGCTTCGATGAAGAATCCGTACTCCCAGGGGCGTCCGGGCAGCGGGCGGCTCTGGATGAACGTCAGGTTGACGCCGGAAGCGTCGAACGGGGCCAGGACATGCAACAGGGCGCCGGGGCGGTTGCCGATGACCAGATGGATCAGCGAGCGCAGCTCGGCGTCCTTGGCGCGCCGGGGACGGGCGACGGCATCGGCGGACAGCGTGAAGAACCGCGTGACGTTTTCGCCGCCGTCCTGGACATCCGGCCGGAGAACGGCGAGGCCGTGCAGCCGGGCGGCGGTCTCCGAGGCGATGGCGGCCGTTCCGTCCTCCTGCGCGGCGCGGCGGGCGGCGGCGGACGTGCTGGATTCGGGAATCAGCTCGGCCTTGGGCCGCAGGCGCGCCAGCGTGGCGCGGCACTGGCCGAGGGCCTGGGGATGGCTGCACACGCGGCGGATGCGGGCCAGGGTGGTTCCCGGGCGGGCCAGCAGGTGCTGCTGCACCGGCAGCGAGAAGCTGTCCAGAATCGTGACCCGCGGATGATGGGCCAGCTGGTCCAGCGTCTGCGTGACGGGGCCTTCGCTGGAATTCTCCACCGGGACGACCGCCAGCGGCCGGATCCGGCCGCGCGCGGCACAGAGCCGGGCGAAAATTTCGTAGTGCGACAGGCAGGGCAGCAGGCGGGCCCGGGCGCCGAAGCGCCGCCGGGCGGCGTCGTGCGAATGGGTGCCTTCGGGGCCGAGATACAGGATGGGGGGGGGCATGGGAC
>JAHDSS010000145.1 GCA_018432565.1 Kiritimatiellia bacterium | reverse complement strand
GTGCTTAAGCGCGAAGACGAGGCCTGCGGCCACAACCACGGCGACGATGATGGCCAGGTTCTTGAAGTTCTTCATTCCGGGTTTTCCTTTTCGTTTCTTGAATTCACGGAAGACGATGTGTCCGGCCAGCAGGACGATGATGACGAGCAGCAGCGGCATCAGATTCCCGCTGCCGTTCTCGGGACAGCAGGGGACGAGGGGGATGGCGGGGCCGTTGGTCATCCTGTGCTTCTAGGCCAGATGTTTTTGGATCTCTTCCGGGCTCAAAACCTTGCCGACGCTCTTGACGGCGCCATCGACGACGAGGGCGGGGGTGGACATGACGCCGAACTTCATGATGTCGGCGATTTTTTCCACCTTGGTGATTTCCGCTTCGATGCCGGCGGCTTGGACGGCGGCTTGGGTGTTGGCAAAGAGCTGTTTGCACTTGGGGCAGCCGGTGCCGAGGATCTGGATGAGGGGCATGGGGGACCTTTCTGTTGGAATGGTGGAAGGATGGAATGGTGGGGATGTAGGAATCATGGAATGGTGGAAAGATGGGGAAGTTGGAATCATGGGATGCTGGGATCTTGGAGTGAACCGGAACCATATGAGGCGTTGGACTCGCGGACGATGAACGAGTCTTCCCATGTGCCGTTGTGTTGCTTGAGTTGGAGGGACTGGATCAGCTTGATCAGGCCGTTTTCGATCTTGAAAGCGAGAGAGTCGAGAGCATCAAACGTGGGTTCATTGATTTGGCCTGCGGCCTGATAAGCGTGGAGGCCGGATACGGATTCGGCGGCGGAGGCCAAGGCGATATTCAGGAATTGGAGATACTCCTTCAGGGAGCGGCGGCCGTACCCCTCCGCGACATTGCGGTGGATGGAGTCGACGGAGGCTATCTGCTGGGAGGCGACGCGTTTCAGTTCGTAGGGAAACGGACGAAACACCGGGCAGGTGCCCCGATAATATTCCAAGGCATCCTGCCACACGTGCAGTTGCATATAGCCGCGATTCATATTCTTGCGCATCATGAGAGGTCCTCGGGCTGTTGCATCATTCCACTTTTCCACCATTCCATCATTCCATGACGATCGCTCCAAACACCATCCCGCTCACCGTCGCCATGACGACGACGAGGCCGATGAAGGTGAGGGTTTTCTTCGGGCCGAGGATGGAGTGGATGACGAGCATGTTGGGGAGGGAGAGGGCGGGCCCGGCGAGGAGGAGGGCGAGGGCGGGGCCCTGGCCCATGCCGCTGTCGAGCAGGCCGCGCAGGATAGGGACTTCCGTGAGGGTGGCGAAGTACATCAGGGAGCCGGTGACGGAGGCGAAGAAATTGGTCCACAGCGGCCAGGCGGCGGACAGCCAGGCGGGAGCGGCGGTGTCGGGGCGGCCGAGAATAGCCAGCAGGGCGTCCGGCGAGTCGCCGACCAGCGCCTGGATCCAGCGGTTGGGGATGATGCCGGCATCGGCGCTGTCGGGGCTGCCGAGGAAGAACCCGGCGGCGAGCACACCCATGAACAGAAGCGGGAGAATCTGTTTGGCGAAGCCCCAGGACTGGTTGCGCCAGTCGCGGAGTTCGGCGCCGCCGACAAACGTCAGCGCGGCGAGTCCCGCGGCCCCCGCGGCGAAAGCCGCCACGGGGTAATCCGGGAGAGCGATGCCCAGCCCGAGGGCGGGGAGGGCCGCCAGGGCAATGTAGCC
>JAHDSS010000121.1 GCA_018432565.1 Kiritimatiellia bacterium | reverse complement strand
CAGATCGCCGAGTTCGATCCAGGCGGGCAGATAGGCGGGCGACAGGCGAAGGCCTTCGCGGAAGTGGCCGATGGCTTCTTCGGTTTTCCCGCGCCTGGCCGCCGCCTTGCCGAGGTTGAACCAGGCGTGGGCGAAGGACGGAGCGATGTCGGTTGCCAGGCGGAAATGAGCTTCCGCCTCGGCCAGGTTGCCGCGCCGGACGGCCAGCAAGCCGAGCTGGTTCCAGGCCTGGGCTTCGCGCGGGTTTTCCGCCAAGGCCTGGCGGGTGCAGGACTCGGCCAGAGCAAACAGCCGCTGGTCATAGGCGGTCGTGGCCAGCAACCGCAGGAATTCGGCCCGGTAGTTCAGGGTTTCCGAACAAAAGGGCTGGCCGAAACTGGTCGCGGCGCCCAGCCCGATCAGGACGGCGGCGTGGAAAGAGACGACGCGGAAATGCCGGGCCTTCAGGGCATCGGCCGCGGCGAGGATGCCCCAGGCCGCCAGCCCGATGAACAGGGGCAGGACAGGGATTCGGTAGCGGGCGCAGACGTGGACGGCCACGATCGCGGCGGCGTAGCCGGCGATGGCCAGCGCCATGCCGAACGATGCGGGCCGCCGCGCCCAGCAGCCGATGGCGGCGAGCCCGATCAGGGCCCCGAAGGGAAATCCGAATCCGCGGATTTTCCAGACCAGGGCGCGCAGGATCCGTGACTGGTCGCGGTAGACATAGAGGTCCACGTTCCGGGGGAGTTCGCGCGAGCAGAAAAACTGCCGGGTTTTCGACGCGAGGTTGCGGAGGAAGACGCCGGGATGAGACCGGATGTCCCGGAGGGCCTGACGCCGGTAGAAGGCGTCTTTTTGGTCCTCGCTGCGCGCGCCGTGAAGTTCGGGCCACAGGGTCAGATTTTCCCAGGCATGGCCCGGACGGATGTTGAGGGTTTCGCAGGGGCGGGCGCTGTTGCCGATGTAGAAGTTGATGCCGCCGGAACTGGGCAGAAGCCGCACCGTGCCGGTGGCCTGGTGGATGGCATGGACAAAGGGGATCGCCGCCAGGGCAAATCCGACGGCCACCCAAACGAGATGCAGGGCCGGGATCCGCAAGGAGGGGCGGGGACGGCGAATCCAGGTCCACCCGGCAAAAACGACCAGGGGAAGCCAGCCGGCCAAGGCCGGGGGGCGGATGAACAGCAACAGGCCTCCGATGATGCCCAGCGCCAACGCCAACAGATCCCGGGGGTGCTGGCGATAGCGGATGGCCGCCAGTGCGGCGGCGGTCAGGCCCAGCGCCGCCCAGGGTTCTGCGAGCAGTTCGCCGTCAATGTGAATCAAGGGGCCGTAGAAGGCGGCGGCGAGGCCTGCGATCCAACGGCTTGCCGGCCGGGGCCAGCCGGCGAAGGCCAGGGCGGCGGTCAGGACACAGGTCAGCGCCCCGGCCGTGATTTGCAACAGCTTGGCGGCCCAGACGGATGCCCCGGCAAGGGCATAGAGCCGGCCGAGCGTGACGGGGTAGAACCATGGCTGCCAGGACAGCTTGGGGAGGGGGAGGCGGCCTTCGGCCCAGGCCCGGGCCAGGGCATGATATTCCCCGGCGTCCACCAGGGGCAGATGGAAAGCCGGATGGCGGGAGGTTTCGAGCAGATAGAGCGCCCGCACGATCCAGGCGATGAGGCCGATCGCCAGATACGCGGCGGCGGGCGACGACCAGACGGTTTTCCACGGTGTGGAAAAAAGTTTTCCATGGCGTGGAAAACGTGCGGAAAATGTTTCCATGGCGTGGAAAAGGCTCATGGGGAAAGGAGCGCCGAGACCTCCGGTTGGGTGGGGGCGGAGGGAGGGGAGGTGGCGGTGCCGGTCATGCAGTGGAACTGTTCGAGGAAGGCCCGGGCGATGCCGGCATGGCGGAGGAAGAGGATGCTTTCGTCGTTGCCGACGGGGGAGGCGACGCCGGAGGCGGTCCAGTTGGCGGCGCCGTGGATGACGACGGGGCGGGGGCCGGAGGGATCCACGAGGGCGTACTTGAGGTGGACGAGATCGGGCTGGCCGGAATCCAGGGTGGTGCCGACGGCGTTGACGCGGGCGGGGAGCAGGTGGACGCGGTTGGTGCCGGTGTAGAGGTTGGGGTTGGCGAAGTAGCGGACGGTGGCGCCGGAGATGGCGAAGCGGTTGGTGCCGCGGTCGCTTTCGGGGATGACGCCGGCGACGCGGAGCCCGCGGTTGGCGGCGGCGACGAGGGCGCGGCGCAGCGGGGGGCGGTTGAAGTGATGCATGGCAAAGAGAATTTCCTCTTCGGCGGCATCCAGCAGGGGGAGGATGTCGGTTTCGGCGGTGTCGCGGCGGTCGGCGAAGGGGGCAAAGCGGACCCAGCTGTTGCCCCAGCTGCCGGGGAGGCGGAACCCGGTGCGGTCGTGGGTCCGCTGCTTGGCCTTGCCGAAGCGTCCGGCGCGGAACTCGTCGAGTTCGGCGGCGTAGGCGCCGTAGAGGGTGGGGCTGCGCAGCAGGACGGCGATGTTCCACTGCTGCATGGCGGCGGCGCCGGTGAAGTTGCCGGACCCGACGAAGACGCGGCGGTCGCGTTCGCCGTAGTCAAACAGCCCGATTTTGTGGTGCATGAGGGAGCGGCCGGAGGAGACGGACAGCTCCATGGGGTTGGCGGGGCGGTCGGCGAGGCGGCGGAGGGACAGGCCCGGCAGGAATTCATTGGTGCGGTTGATGCGGCGGTGGATGGCGAAATGGACGCGGACGCCGCGGTCGAGGGCGCTGGAGACGGCCCAGAGGATGGGGGCGGCGGCGCCGGAGCGGAAGGAGTCGCCGGAGAGCGTGAAGGTGGCCAGGGCGGCGCGATGGCCGGACTCGAGCCGGTTGAGCTGATGGATCAGCAGATCGCGGATGGCGAATTCGCCTTCAAGGCGGGCGGCGCCGGTCTGGCCGGGGCGGTTGTAGCAGACCATCCAGTCGGGGCCTTCGATGACGCGGGCCGTGGCTGGGGCGGCGAAGGCCAGCAGAAGGAGGGCGGAGACCGCCCGGACGCCGCGCCGCCGGATGGATGGGAGAGGCCAGAACATGAACGGAAAGAATAGCACAACGGACGGGTGAAGAGAAATCCGGATTTTCCACGGCGTGGAAAATCCGGGGAAACCGCAGAGGACACGGATCAAGAGGCTGGACGGGTTTCGGACGGGCGGGTTTCTATGCCGATCGGGCTGTTCTTTCGGACCTGCTTCACCCACGGCACAAGGCCGTGGGGGTCGGGGGGCGGACCTGCTTCACCCACGGCACAAGGCCGCGGGGGTCGGGGGTTGGACCTGCTTCACCCACGGCACAAGGCCGCGGGGGTCGGGGGGCGGGCCTGCTTCACCCACGGCACCCGCCTTCGCCAAGGCTGCGGCGGACAAGCAAGGCCGTGGGGGTCGGGGGGCGGACCTGCTTCACCCACGGCACAAGGCCGTGGGGGTCGGGGGGCGGACCTGCTTCACCCACGGCACAAGGCCGCGGGGGTCGGGGGGCGGGCCTGCTTCACCCACGGCACAAGGCCGTGGGGGTCGGGGGGCGGACCGAATCTGCCGCCCCATTCAGCGGCCGAGTTTGTCGAGGGTCTGCCGGATGTGGTCGAGGATTTCGGGGTCGCCGGGGCGGAGGCGGTCGGCCTGCTGCAGCAGGTCGAGGGCGTCTTCGTAGCGGCCCTGCTGGAAATAGATCCAGCCGAGGGTATCGAGGAACGCGGGATTTTCGGGATCGAGGTCGAGGGCGGTCTGGATGTGGCGGAGGGCTTCGTCGAGGCGTTCGCCGCGGACGGCCCAGAGGTAGGCGAGGTAGTTGAGGGCTTCGGCGTAGTCGGGATCGAGCCGGATGGCGGTTTCGAACTGTTCGACGGCGAGGTTGGTCTGTTTGGCCTGGTCGAGGGCGACGCCGTGCCAGAAGTGGAACCGGGGGGTGAGGACGTCGGACTGCAAGGGGTCGGACTGAATGATGGCGAGGGCGCGTTTGAATTCCTTGACGGCGCGGGAGGGGTTTTCGCGGGCGAGGTAGAGGGTGGCGAGATTGCCGTGGAGAGCGGCACCGAAGGAGGTGTTGCGTTTGGCGAGGTTGTTGAGGACGCGGGTGGCGGTCTGGCGGAAGCTGGGGGTGCCGGTCAGGACGCGCTGCATGTACAGGTCGAGCAGGGCGGGTTCCTGGCCGAGGGCGCGTTCCAGCCAGTCGGCGGCGTCGGGGACGCGCCGCAGATGGGTGCAGACGGTGGCGTAGTTGTAGAAGAAGAGGTTGGAGGGGATGGCGTCGGGATCGTCGGCGGAGACGGTCTGCCAGACCTGGGCCAGGAGTTTTTCCGCCTTGGCGTACTGGTTCTGGCCCAGATGGATCAGGGCCAGGACCTCCAGCAGGCGGGGGTTGCCGGGCATGGTGCCGAGGGCTTCGTTCAGGGTGGCGATGGCCTGTTCGCTGCTGAGTTCGGCCTGCAGGGCCGCCAGCCGAAGCCAGGGGGCGGGGTCGTCGGGGGAGGCCTGGGCGGCGGTGCGGAACTGTTCCTCGGCATTGGCGGCGTCGCCGGACTGCAGATAGAGTTCGCCGAGGTAGAAGTGGATGTTGGCGGAGCCGGTGTCGCGGGCGGCGAGCCGTTCGAGGACGGCGATGGCCTTGGCCTGGTCGTCCATGGCGAGGAAAGTGCGGGCGAGGCGCTGCTTGACCTGGAGATCGGCGGGCTGGAGCCGTTCGATTTTTTCATAGACTTGAATGGCCTCTTCGAGCTGTTCATCGCGGACGAGCAGATCGCCGAGGGCGAAGAGGGTATCCATGTCGCCGGGGAGTTCGTCGGCGACTTCGCGAAGGCGGGCGATGGCGTTCCGGCGGGCCTGGCGGCGGGCGGGTTCATCGGGGGCTTCGCGCATCCGGGCCAGGTGGAGGCGGACCAGTTCCTGGCGCAGGGCGGTGGGGGGGCGGGCCTTGGCGAGGCCGGATTCGAGGATGCGGATGACGTCGGCGGGGGTGTCGGGGGACTGGCGGGCGGTGGCGGAGGCCAGCTGCAGCCAGCCGAGGGGGTTGGCGGGGAACTGGCGGGTCATCCGGCGGTAGAGCTGGAGGACGCGTTCCTGGTCGCCGGTGGAGCCGTAGAAAGCGGCGAGCCAGCCGAGGGCTTTTTCGGAGGAGGGGTAGCGGTCGATAAACTCCTCGACGGTTCGCAAGGCGTCTTCGGTCCGGCGCTGGAGAACCAGAATGGAGGCCAGGCGCAGGAGGATGCGTTCGTTGCCGGGGTCCAGTTCGCTGGCGCGGAGATAGGCCTGGCCGGCCAGGTCGTATTCGTCGGCGAGTTCGTGATGGATGCCGAGGGAATAGAGGGCGTGGGCCCGGGCGGCCTGTTCGCGTTCGGCGGGGAGGGGCGGGGACGAAACGAGCCCTCCATCCAGCAGGGATGGAGGGCCGGGCAGAGATCGGCAGCCGGCCGCGGCGCCGAAAAGGACGAGGCCGAGCGCGAGCCGAACCCGGCAGGTCCCGGACATGGCGCCGCGCCTTCCTATTTCTTCTTGTGACGATCCGCGCGCAGACGCTTCCGGCGTTTGTGCTTGGCCATCTTGACGCGGCGTTTCTTCTTTACGGAACCCATTCTTCGATCCTCCTGAATCAGTGCAATTGAGGGATGCTTTTACGGCACTACCTTGTTCAATGCAAGTTCAATAATGCCGGAGGCGCCGGCGGCCTTGAGCGCGGGAATGATCTCGCGGACGGTGGTTTCCTCGACGACGGTTTCGATGGCGACCCAGCTGGGATCGCTGAGGGTGTTGACGGTCGGGGCGTGGAGAGCGGGGAGGACCTGGCTGATGGCGGCCACGTCGGCCTT
>JAHDSS010000599.1 GCA_018432565.1 Kiritimatiellia bacterium | reverse complement strand
CCTGGCCGAAAAGTCGCCGCCGGTCGCCCACGGGGCCATCGCCAAAAACCACGGCATTTTCGAGATGGCGCGGGCGCAGTGGATCGCCTACCTGGACGACGACGACGAGTATCATCCCGATTTCCTGCGGGTGATGATGGGCGCGGTGGCGAACCGTCCGGATCAGCCGGTGTTCTACTGCCGTTGCCAGTACCGCGACAAGGCCACCGGGCGGCGGATCCTCGGAAATCCCTTCCAGCCCTGGCTGCATCGCTGGAGCCGTGAAAAACTGCTGCGCTACAACTTCATCAACACCGCCAACGTCGTGCACACGAAAGCCCTGATCGAAGAAGTGGGCGGCTGGGATCCCAAGGACTACTTTGACGACTACGATCTGTGGAAGCGGATGAGCGCCAAGTGCGACTTCCACTATGTGAATCGCGCACTGGTGATTTCGCATGTCGGTGACTGTCCGCCTTTTTTCAAGCGCCTGTTCACCAAGGGCTGGAAGATCCTGCGCCACGGACGGCGCCTGCAGGACCAGGGCTGAGCCGCTAGCGCACCGCGCCCCGCTGGATCAGTTTTGCCAGGGCCTTGGCCAGGGGATGGTTGGGCACGGTCGCGGAGACTTGGTCGTCCACCCTGGCAACAAACCCGCCGGCCTGCAAGGTGCGCAGGTGAACCTGAAACGGATGAGCGGGGATGCGGACAGCAAACGGAAGGTCCCGTAACGGGCAGGGGCCGCCGAGCAGGAACCGGAATATCCGGATTCGCCGCTCATGGGCCAGCCCGGCGGCGATGACGCACATTTCCCTGTCGCGCTCAGGTGGAAACTGATCGAGCGCGGAGCGGATGGCTTTCAACAGCGGGGCGGCACTGGATACCTGCGGGTCTGCCGCCAAGCGATAGACCTGCAGGGTTCCCTGCCGTTCCGATTGAAGCAGGCCCCGGGACTGGATTCGACGCAGTTCCTGGCTGGCGGCGGCATGGCCAATGCCCACTCTCCGACCCAAGGCGGAGACCCCTTCGCCGGTATGGGAAGATAATTCGCGGAGCAGTTTGATCCGGGTGTGGCCAGCCAACATCTTGCCGGTACGCCATAGGGTTGGATTCAGGGGCGGGGGATGGGAAGTGCCTGTCATACGGGACAGTCAAGCACAGCAGATCAATTGTTGCAACAAGTGAATTCATTTGTTGCAACAAATGAAAACAAGAAACTCGTGTGCATATCCATTCAGTTGATTTTTACGCATGGGGGTGTATCTTGCAGCGACTGACCCAAAAGGAATTTTCATGGCCTGGCAATACAGCGAAAAAACGAAGCGGATCTTCATGGATGCGGTGCAGGGGAAGCCCGGGACGCATCTGGGGGAGATCGAGGACGCGGACGGAGTGGGCCAGCACGGGTCCATTGTCTGCGGCGACGCGCTGAAGTTCACGTTCCGGGTGAAGAAGGATCCGGACCCGCTGAAGGATGTGATCACGGAGGCGAAATACCTGACGTTCGGGTGCACGTCGGCGATTGCGGCGTCGGAGGCGCTTTGCGCGCTGATCGAAGGGCACAACCTGACGCCGATTCAGGCATTGCAGATCAAGAACCAGGACATCGTAGATTTCCTGGAGGGGCTGCCGCAGCAGAAGATCCATTGTTCGGTGATGGGGGCGGAGGCGCTGGAGGCGGCGGTGGTGGACTGGGCGCAGAAGCGGGGGGTGGATCTGGCGGCGCAGGGGGTGAAGCTGACGGGGGCGGGGGCGGAGGACGATGACGGCCGGGTGGTCTGCAAGTGCTTCGGCGTGACGGAACCCTACCTGCGGCGGAAGATCAAGGAGCTGAATCTGCGGACGATTGATGATATTGTGTCGGCGCTGAAGGCGGGCGGAATGTGCGGGGCGTGCCGCTATGCGCCGGGGGGGTTGCAGGACATTCTGAACGAGACGTGGGGCACGGGGGAGCCGGCGCCGACGACGGTGGCGGCGGAGCCGGTGGCGGAGGAGGGAATGTCTCCGTTCCAGCGGTACCGGAAGATCGAGAAGGTGATCGACGAGACGGTGCGCCCGGTGCTGAAGGGCGACGGGGGGGACATCGAACTGGTGGACATCAAGGACTGGACGGTCTATTGCGGGCTGCGGGGGGCGTGCGCGGGATGCATGGGGGCGTCGCGGACGCTGCAGCTGATCGTGGAGCGGACGCTCAAGGACCAGGTGGACGAGCGGATCCGGGTGGTGCCGGTGTGAGCGGAAGGAGCGCGCCCATGAATACCCCTCCGCTGATTTATGCCGACAACAACGCGACGACGGCTGTGGCGCCCGAGGTGGCGGAGGCGATGCAGCCGTTTTTCGGCGGGGCATATTTCAATCCGAGCTCGATGTACGAACCGGCGTTGCAAGTGGCGGAGGCGCTGAAGGCGTCGCGGGAAACGGTGGCGGAATTTCTGGGGGGCGTGCCGGCGTCGGAGGTTGTGTTCACGTCGTGCGCGACGGAGAGCAACAACGCGGCGGTTTTCGGGGTGGCGGCGGCGAATCCGGCGCGCAGGCACATTGTGACGAGCGCGGTGGAGCATCCGGCGGTGCTGGAGGTGTGCCGGGAGATGCAGCGCCGCGGCTACGAGGTAACCATGCTGGGCGTTGACCGCCAGGGGCGGATCGCGGTGGCGGACTACGTGCGTGCGCTGCGGCCGGACACGCTGCTGGTGACGCTGATGCACGCGAACAACGAGACGGGCGTGGTCTGGCCGGTGGGCGACTGGGCGCGGATCGCGAAGGAGACGGACCCGGGGATCGTATTTCACACGGATGCGACGCAGACGGCGGGCAAGATGCCGCTGGATCTGGCGGGGGCTCTCAAGCACGTGGACCTGTTGTCGTTTTCGGGGCACAAGATGCATGCGCCGAAGGGGGTGGGCGCGCTGTATGTCCGCCGCGGAACGCCGCTGCGTCCGTATCTGCTGGGTGGGCACCAGGAGGCCGGGCGGCGCGGGGGGACGGAAAACGTGGCGTACATCGCGGGGCTGGCGCGGGCGTGCGAGCTGGCGCAGGCGCATGCGCCGGACATGGCGCGGATCGAGAAGCTGCGGGACGGCTTGCAGGCGGAACTGCTGAAGACGGTGCCGCATGTGGAGGTGAACGGGGCGGAGGCGGAGCGCACGCCGAACACGCTGAACCTGTCGTGCCACTTCATCGAGGGCGAGGCGATTTTGTACGAGCTGATCAGTTACGGCATCTGCGCGAGCACGGGCAGCGCGTGTTCGAGCGGGTCGCTGGAGCCCAGCCACGTGCTGAAGGCGCTGGGGGTGCCGTTCACGGCGATGCACGGGTCGATCCGGCTGAGTTTCAGCGCCTATACGACGGAGGCGGAGGTGAAGCGCATCGCGGAGGTGTTCCCGAAGGTGGTGGCGGACCTGCGCAAAATGTCGCCGTACTGGGACCAGAAGAACAATCGGCCGCGCGAGAACATTCCCGGCGCATGAGCGCGGCGAAAATCCGGGCATTTGCGGGGGGCAAGGCGATGGTCATTCCCCGTTCGGAATTTTCCACGCTGTGGAAAAAATGTTTCCACACTGTGGAAAAAATCGGCCATCTTGCCGCTCCGTTCGCTGTACTCTCTCGCTCGCTTCGCCTGCGGCGAAGCGCTATAGACCTCGCGTTCGTCCGTCGCCTTGCGTCTCGGACTCGGCACTCGGCTGTTTTCCACGCTATGGAAAACTTTTTCGGGAATTTTCCACAGTATGGAAAAAACATTTCCACATTGTGGAAAACCGCGCTGCCGGTCCTGATGTTCGTCGCGGTGGCGCGGGCGGAAAGGACGGATGGCAAACGTCAAGGCCTGACCCCTGCTGGGATCGAGCGGCTGGGGATGTGGTGCGAGTTCATGCCGTATGCGGAGGTGGAGGGGTATCTGCCGGCGCTGGCGGAGTATGACTGCGAGTTGATCCTGCACGTGGAGCGGGAGAGCTTCGGCGATCCGGATTTTCCGCGGCTGCTGCGGGCGGCGGAGCAGGCGGGGGTGGGGGTGGATGCGTGGCTGCTGCTGCCGTACGAGGAGCATCTGTACGTGGGGCAGGCGAGCGTCGCGTCGGTGCGGAACCTGGCGCGGCGGGCGGCGGACTTTTTCGAGAAGCATCACTTGAAGGTGCGGGCGTTTGTGTTCGACTGCGAGCCGTCGCCGCTGCTGGGGGCGGAGCTGTTTGCGGCGGCGCGGCGCGGGAACCTGAAGAAACTGGCGGGGATTGTGCGCCGGGAGCTGGACGCGGAGGCGTTTGAGCGGGACACGGCGGAGATCAACGCGCTGATCGCGGAGCTGCGGGGGCGGGGGTATGCGGTGGACGGGGCGGCGAACCGGGCGTTTCTGGATGCGCAGTCGCGGGGGAACGTGGCGCTGGAGGACGGATTGAATGCGCCGGTGAGCGCGGTGGGGTGGGATGCGCTGTCGTTCATTACCTACCGCTACGGGGCGAGCGCGCTGGACTACGTGGCGATGCTGAACCGGTACGCGTCGCTGGCGCGGCGGCTGTACGGGGAGCGGGCGGCGCTGGACGTGGGGCTGCTGGGCGACTATGACGGGATTCCGGAGAACGCGGAGCGGGCGGCGCTGTTCGGCGGGGAGGAGGAATTCATGGCCTATCTGCGGGGCATGCGCAGCGTGTACGATCTGGAGGAGGCGGTGGGGGTGGTGCTGGGCTGCGGGGTGCGGCGGGTCAACCTGTATGCGCTGGACGGGGCGGCAACCTCGGTGGCGGGGGTGGAAAACTGGCTGAAGGCGGCGCGCCGGGCGGTTCCCCGCTCGGGCGCGGCCCGCTGGACGCCGCTGCGGTCGGTGCGCTATGGTGCGATGGGTGCACTGACGGAGAAACTGTTCCGGTGGTGGACCGGAGGATCGGAGAAAACGCATGGACCCCTTGCCATCCGGCAGCCGGCACCTGGTGCTGGCGAGCGCCAGCCCTAGGCGGCGCGGCTATCTGCATCAGCTGGGCTACGACTTCGAGGCGGTGACGCCGCAAACGGAGGAAAAGCCGCGCGCCGGGGAGACGCCGGAGGCGTACGTGCGGCGCAATGCGCTGGAGAAGTCGGCGGACGTTTCAGGGCGGGTGTCGCCGCGGGCGGTGGTGGTGGCGGCGGACACGGTGGTGGTGCTGCGGGGGCGGATCATGGAGAAGCCGGCGGGCGCGGAGGGCGCGCGGGAAATGCTTAGGGCGCTGAGCGGGCAGGTGCACCAGGTGATTACGGGAGTGTGCGTGCGCGGGCGTGGAGCGGACGGCGAGGAGAAGGTGCGGTCGTTCGCGGTGACGACGGACGTGGAGTTCAAGGCGCTGCCGGACGAGGAGATCGAGGCGTACCTCGCCAGCGGGGAGCCGATGGACAAGGCGGGGGCGTATGCGATCCAGGGGCGGGCGGCCTACATGATCCGGCGGATTGCCGGGTCGTACACGAACGTGGTGGGCCTGCCGCTGACGGAGCTGGAAGAGACGCTGTCGGCGGAGTTCGGCGTGAAGCCGACATTCCACGGCCCGGCCGGCGCATAAGCCTTCCACAAGGCCTGGCCCCATGTGGGATCAGTCGGCGAGGGGGCGGTCGGGCCCGTCGGGGGAGGCGGGGCCGGAGGGGGGCGGGGCGGACTCCGGAGCGGCGGGCGTGCGGTCCGCCGGTGCGGGGGAGAGGTCGGGGGCGAGATCGGGGCGGAGGTCGGGCCGGGACAGCGGAGGCGGCGGGGTGGCGCCGGGAGCGCCGGGGCGGGGCATGTCGAACTGAACGTCTTCGATGATCCAGGTCAGGCCGGTTTTGCGGAAGACCATGAGGGTGGCCTGGGGGGCCTTGGAGCCCTGGACCTGAACGCCGACGAACAGGAGGCCGGGCTGGGTTTCGATGGCGCGGACGAAGGACCAGCGCGAGGGGAGGCCGGCTTTTTCCAGGAAGGCCTGGGCGCGGGTCAGAAATCCGAGGAGGGGGGTGCGGGCGCGGAATTCGGCGCTCATGCCGGCATAGGCCTGATCGAGTTCCCCGGATTGGAACGAAGTCCAGAAGCCGTCCACGAGGGCATTGACTTCGGGGGGCGGGGCGACGGTGGGTCCGACGCGGAGGACGGGGCGGCGGCTCATGAGTTCTTCGATCACGGCGGGAGAGATGCGCCAGTCGTCGCCGAGCTTGACGAGGCCGACGAGGAGGGGTTTTTCGCGGCCGGCGGCGGAGCGGCCTTCGATGCGGACGAGGAAACCGGGGAGGTCGTCGGGGGCGGGAGCGTA
Source organism: Kiritimatiellia bacterium (assembly GCA_018432565.1). Taxonomy (GTDB): domain Bacteria; phylum Verrucomicrobiota; class Kiritimatiellia; order CAIQIC01; family Lenti-01; genus JAAZFE01. The sequence continues at coordinate 3,186 of JAHDSS010000599.1, read as the reverse complement.
GCCGCGGATGCTCCAGGTCATGCCGGAGTAGTCGGCTTCCTCGAGGACCTGCGTCAGGATGGCCCGGAGGCGGGCGGGATCGAGGTCCTGGACCTGGATCTGGGCGGACAGTTCCTCGAGATCTTCGGCGGTGAGTTCGGGGTTGTTGGACTTCAGGTCGTCGAGGCGTCGGTCGAGGAGGTACTGGCGCATGCCGCGGAGATCGTGGAGGGCGAGGGCGGCGGGCAGGTCGCCCTGGGCGAGGAGGGACAGATAGGATTCGACGAGGGAAGCGGCGGCGGGTTCGGGGGGCTGGGGGGAGAAGACGGGGGGCAGATCGGCGCCGGGGTCGGCGAGGGCGGCCTGGCAGGACCAGGCGAGGCAGAGCAGGCAGAGGAGTTTTCTCATGGGCGGGGTCTCCGGGGCATCGGCGGGGGTTGACATGCAGTGCCTTCATAATGCCGAACCGGGGCGGCAAGTCAAACGCGGGATGGCGGCGCGGAAAAGTTTTGCGCCGGGGGAACGGGGGGGGCATAATGCGCGACGATTGAGGCAGGAGCGGGCGGATACCGGAGAAAAGGGCGCAGCGGGACGTGAGTGATTTTTTGCAGTTCGAGGACGTGTCCAAGCACTACGGGGCGGTGAAGGCGGTGGATCACGTGTCGCTGTCGGTGAAGCAGGGCGAATTTTTCTCGCTGCTGGGGCCGAGCGGCTGCGGCAAGACGACGCTGCTGCGGATCCTGGCGGGGTTTGAGCAGCCGGACACGGGCCGGGTGCTGCTGGGGGGCGAGGACGTGACGGACCTGCCGCCGTACGAGCGCAAGGTCAATACGATTTTCCAGAGCTATGCGCTGTTTCCGCACCTGTCGGTATGGGACAACATCGCGTTCGGGCTGAAGGTGGCGAAGCGGCCGAAGAAAGAGATCCAGTCCGAGGTTGAGGCGATGCTGGCGCTGATCCAGATGGAGGATCAGGCGTGGAAGAAGCCCGACCAGATTTCGGGGGGGCAGAAGCAGCGGGTGGCGATTGCGCGGGCGCTGGTGAACAAGCCGAGAGTGCTGCTGCTGGACGAGCCGCTGGCGGCGCTGGACCTGAAGCTGCGCCAGCGGATGCTGATCGAGCTGGATCTGATCCACGACGAGGTGGGCATCACGTTTCTGTATGTGACGCACGACCAGGGCGAGGCGATGAGTCTGTCGGACCGGATCGCGGTGATGCAGGCAGGAAAGATCGAGCAGCTGGGAACGCCGGCGGAGATCTACGAAGCGCCGCGGTCGAGCTTCGTGGCGGCGTTCATCGGGGACACGAATTTCTTCGACGGGGTGGTGGCGGAGCCGCTGGAGAAGCACACGGTGCTGGACGGGTTTCTGTCGGTGGCGGTGGACCGGGACTACAGCCGGCTGAAGATCGAGGATTTTCCGGACCTGGAGTGTTTCAACGACAAGCAGATCCGGCAGGGGGAGCACGTGTTTCTGAGCATCCGGCCGGAGAAGTTCCGGATTTCGCGGGAGAAACCGGAGGGGCGGCCGCACCTGAACATCCTGGAGGGGGGGGTGGAGGATGTGATCTACCTGGGGTCGCAGACGAAGTACTGGGTGCGGGTGGGGGACTACCGGATCTCGGTGATCCGGCAGCACAGCCGGTATCTGCTGGACGAGAAGCCGATCCGCTGGAATGAGCGGGTGTGGCTGAGCTGGCACGCGGACGACGGGTTCATGCTGGAGAAGTACAGCGAGCAGGACGAGGCGCTGCTGCAGCCGCCGCCGGAGGAGGTGGGGGAGACATCGGAGCCGGGGGCGGGCGCGTCATGAAGGCGGGGGCCCGGACGCGCCTGGCGGAGTGGCTGGTGACGCTGCCGTCGTTCGTCTGGCTGGGGGTGCTGTTCCTGGTGCCGACGGTGCTGGTGTTTGCGATCACGTTCAAGCCGGCGACGCCGTTCGGGGGAATCGGGGAGGGGTGGACGCTGGACACGCTGCGGACGCTGGGAAATCCGAACTATCCGGCGATCCTCTGGCGGACGATCCGGCTGAGCATGCTGGCGACGGGGGGGTGCATCCTGCTGGCGACGCCGATGGCGTACTACATGGCGCGGGCGGGTGCGGCGTGGCGGCGGTGGCTGCTGCTGCTGGTGGTGCTGCCGTTCTGGACGAGCTCGCTGGTGCGGATCTTCGCGTGGAAGGTGCTGCTGCATCCGGAGGGGATGCTGAAGCAGGCGCTGGTATGGCTGGGGCTGGCGGGGCCGGACGCGATGCTGCTGTACAACGAGAACGCGGTGCTGCTGGTGATGGTCTATACCGAGCTGCCGTTCGCGATCCTGCCGATCTACGCGGCGGCGGAGAAATTCGATTTCCGGCTGATCGAGGCGGCGAAAGACCTGGGGGCGTCGTCGTTCCGGGCGTTCCGGTCGGTGTTCCTGCCGGGGATCCGGGTGGGGCTGCTGACGGCGTTTCTGATGGTGTTCATTCCGTCGCTGGGGTCGTACGTGATTCCGGACATCGTGGGGGGGCCGACGAGCGAGATGGTGGGCAACAAGATCGCGCAGCGGACGTTCGTGGACCGGAACCTGCCGCACGCGGCGGGGCTGTCGGCGATTCTGGCGGTGGCGGTGCTGGCGCCGCTGCTGGCGATTGCGAGCCTGAGGCGGCGGGAGAGTCCGCGGGACGCGCTGCGGGAGGAGGGCGTATGAAGCCCAGCCGCCTGCCGATGGTGGTGACGTGGGCCGTGCTGGTCTTCTTCTACCTGCCGATCGCGATCCTGGTGATCCAGTCGTTCAATTCGGCGCGCTTCGGGGGGGCGTGGGAGACGACGTCGCTGAAATGGTACCGGCAGCTGCTGAACGAGCCGAGCATCTGGCATGCGCTGACGAACACGCTGATCATCGCGGGAACGGCGACGCTGGCCTCGATGGTGCTGGGGACGTCGGCGGCGTTTGCTCTGCACCGCTACGGGGGCAGCCGGCTGCAGAAGCTGCACTACAGCCTGATCTACATGCCGCTGGTGCTGCCGGAAATCCTGATGGGGCTGAGCCTGCTGCTGTTTTTCGTGGCGGTCAACGTGCAGCTGGGGCTGGCGACGATCTTCATTGCGCACGTGACGTTCTGCCTGTCGTACGTGGCGATGACGGTGCTGGCGCGGCTGCAGGACTTCGATTTCGCGATCATCGAGGCGGCGCAGGACCTGGGGGCGGGCTGGTGGACGACGCTGTGG
>JAHDSS010000582.1 GCA_018432565.1 Kiritimatiellia bacterium | reverse complement strand
TTTGACGCAGCGCGCCGCCCCCCCCGGGGGGGGCGGGATGTTCCCGAACAACCAAACACGCAAGGCTCTCAACAAGCAGATCAGCGAGGAACCCGACACAGGAATCACCAAACCTATTTGCAGAACTTGACGCACACAACTGAAATCCGGGGGAACGAATCCTGTGAATCCTGATCAATCCTGTAAATCCTGTCTGACGGTTTTTGGTCGGCCGCCGGGGTTGCTGCGAATCGCGCGAATCGACAGCCGATGAAGCGGGGGGGCTAGAAGGAGCCGCGGCCTTGCTGGAGGAGGGACAGGGGGTCGGTGCGGGCGATGGAGAGGGCGGGGCCGACGGCGGCGAGGGCGCAGAGGAGGAGGGCGGCGCCGAGGCCGGCGAGGATGGGGCGCCACTCGAGGATGAGCTGGAGGTGCAGGCCGGCGAAGAAGCTGACATATTGGGAGAGGCCGGCGCCGCACCATCCGGCGAGGAGGCCGAAGCCGAGGCTGAGCAGGCAGGCGACGAGGCCGATGAGGAGGCCTTCGGCGACGACGGCGCGGACGATGGCCCAGCGGGTGAAGCCGATGGCGCGCAGCACGCCGATGTCCCAGCGGCGGGCGCGGACGGAGGCGAGGAGGGCGTTGAGGACGCCGAGGCAGGTGATGGCGAGGGTGACGAGGGGCAGGCGGCTCATGCCCCAGAGCCATTGCTTGGCGTGGGAACGGACCATGCCGCGGATGCCGTCGATGGGCATGACGCGCACGGCGGGCGCGCCGGGGGGGGCGTCGCCGAGGGCGACGTCGCATCCGAGGATTTCCGCGAAGAGGTCGCGGGCGTCGCGGCCGAGCTGCTCGGCGGAGGTGGCGGCGGGATCGAAGTCGAGCCAGACGTGGGAAGCGGCGGGGCGGGAGAAGTCGGCGGCGACGGTATTGTAGTCGGCGAAGACGAGGGCGCAGGCGCGGTGGGTGCGGGAGCGGAAGCCGACGGGCTTGGTTTGCCAGTGCCAGCCGGGGAGGCGCACGGCGCCGGCGATGACGTAGCGGACGGGGGTTTCGGGGTGTTCGGGGGGGACGAGGTCGAAGGTGTCGCCGAGTTTCAGGCCGGTGATGGTGAGGAAGTGGTCGGGGACGAGGCAGCCGCGGCCGGAGGCGAGGAGGGGAACCGCTTCTTCGGGGGAGCCGGCGATCCAGTCGAAGCGGAAGAGGGGATCGGGGCCGCCGAAGGCGCGGGCGGGGTCGAGGCCGACGATGACGAGGGTGTCCTGGCGGGTGACGGTGGCGCGTTCGGCGCTGCGGGTGAGGTCGTCCTTGAGGCGGGGCTGTTCGAAGACGAGGGGGAGGGCGTGGCCGGGGACGACGCCGGGGAGGCGTTGGACGGCGTCGGCGTGGGCGGGATCGAGGCCGGGCGGGAGGGCGAGGAGGGCGTCGGGGGCCCAGGGGCCGGGCATGAAGGAGTGGAGCATGCTGTAGCCCCAGACCTGGATGGCGACGTAGAGGCCGAGGCCGATGGTGAGGGCGAGGGCGATGCCGGCGGTGCGCCAGAGGTGGGCGGTGATTTGGCAGGCGAGGAGGCGGGGGGGCAGGCCGAGAAGGCGCGCGAGCAGGGGGCTGGCGAAGCGGTCGACGAGGACGACGGCGGCGGGGGCGAGGAGGATGAAGGCGAGGCCGAAGGCGGGGCAGCCGACGAGGACGTAGGCGGCGTAGCGGGCGGAGTCGGGCATGGGGATTGCGAAGGTGACGAGGGGGTGGACGGCGAGGAGGAGGAGGCCGAGCGCGACGAGGGGGGGGGACAGGCGGCGCGCGGGGGCGTCGGAACGCGGCGCCAGGGCGTCCATGGGGCGCACGCGGGTGGCGCGCAGGATGGGCCAGATGGCGGCGAGCAGCGCGCCGCCATAGGTGCAGGCGGCGGCGAGCGAAAGGCTGTGGGGGCCGACGGCGGCGCCGTTGGCGCGGAAGAGATGCGCGGAGGCGCGGGCGGCGGCCTGCACGACGAGGTGGCCGACGGCGACGCCGCCGAGGAAGCCGACGGTGGCGAAGACGAGGCTTTCGATGGCGACGAGGGCGCCGATCTGGAGGCGGGTGAGGGCGACGGCGCGGAGGACGGCAAACTGGCGGATGCGTTCGGCGACGCCGATGTTGAGGGTGCTGAAGACGAGGAACAGGGCGGCGAGGAGGGCGATGCCCGTGGCGGTGTAAGCCTGGGTGCGGACGTTTTCGGCGGAGGCGCTCTGGTCGAGGGTTTCCTCGATGTCGTGGGCTTCCTGGAACTGGACGGGGGTGGAGGCGTTGCCGAGGCGCGGCGTCCAGCCGTAACGGAAGGCGTTGACGTCGGCGGCGGGATCGACCACGACGCCGGCGAAGTGGATGCGGGAGGATTCGCCGAGGAGTTCCTCGGCGAGGGGAGTGGGGACGTAGAGGCCGCCGAGGGCGGGGGTCATGACTTGGGCGGCGGCGACGCCGGCGCCGAAGCCATCGATGACGGGATTGGCGACGAGGCCGACGATGCGCAGGGTGCGGGCGCGGGGGCCTTCGCCGACGAGGAGGTCATCGCCGACGCCGACGCCGAATTGGCGAGCGGCCTGGGAGGAGAGGGCGGCTTCGGGGAGATCGGGGCGGGCGGGATCGATCCAGCGTCCGTCGTCGAGGGGGTAGGGGGGCTGGGCGGCGGTGGTGCCGAGCAGGCGGACATCGGGCATGCGCCGGGGCATGGGGGAGGCGGGGGCGGGCGCGCCGGGGTTGCGGGCGGGGGGCTGGACGGGTTGGGCCTTGATGCGGCGGACCCAGACGGGATCGGCGGCCAGAACGGCGGGATCGGCGCGGAGCCGGGCGAGGATGCCGGGCGGGACGAATTTTTCGGCGGTGGAGGGGATGGCGCCGGGGGCGTACTGGCGGAAGGTGCTGATGGGGGCGATGGAGAGGGTGTAGCGGCCCTGGGACTGGTCGGAGTAGGACTCGAAGGAGTCGAGCAGGGCGTCGTAGCTGCTGACGGTCCAGACGACCATGGCGGCGGCGGCGACGGTGGCCAGGGCGGTGACGAGGAGGCGGACGGGGTGTTCGCACAGGAAGGCGAAGGCGAGGCGGAGGACGCGGCTCATGAGCGGGACTCCGCGGACTGGACGGCGTGCTGGTAGGCGGTGGCGAGGGCCTCGGGATTGTGGGGCCTGGCGATGGGGAAGCCAGCGAGGTCGCGGCCGTCGCGGAGGATGACGGCGCGGTCGGCCCACATGGCCACGGAGGGTTCGTGGGTGACGACGACGATGGTGCGGCGCTGTTCGTCGCAGAGTTCGCGCAGGAGGCGGCAGATGTCCTGTCCGGAGACGGAGTCGAGGCTGCCGGTGGGTTCGTCGGCCAGCAGCAGGTCGGGATCGGTGACGAGGGCGCGGGCGATGGCGATGCGTTGTTGTTCGCCTCCGGAGAGGGCGTCGGGCTTGTGGGTGCGGCGGGCGGCCATGCCGAGGCGGTCGAGGAGGGCGTTGACGCGGTCGTCGAGGTCGGGCAGGTCGTCGGCGGGCAGGCGGATGTTGTCTTCGGCGGAGAGGACGGGGACGAGATTGAACGCCTGGAAGACGAGGCCGATGTGGCGGCGGCGGAACCGGGTGAGGCGGGCGTCGGAGAGGTCGGCGAGATCCTGTCCGTTGACGAGGATTCGGCCGGCGTCGAGGCGGGTGAGGCCGGCGATGGCGTGGAGGAGGGTGCTCTTGCCGGAGCCGGAGGCGCCCATGATGGCGATGAATTCGCCGGGGGCGACATCGAGGTTCACGCCGGCGAGGGCCTGGATGGTGGCGGAGCCTTGCCGGAAGGTTTTGACGACGGAGCGGACCTGGAGGGGGGCGTGGGCGGGATTCATGTCGGGATCTCCTGGGGAGGTGGGATTAGAACGCGGCGGACAGGCGCGCCCAGAAGGTACGGGGGGCGCCGGGGAAGTTTTCGGTGCCGTGGCGGTTGGATTCGACGTATTCCTCATCGAGAAAGTTTTTGACGCCGAATTCCAGGCGGGTGGCGACGCGGTCGGAGGAGAGCCACGGGAGGGGATAGTCGAAGGCGAGGTCGAAGACGACGGACGGATCGATTTCGTAGTCGTCGCCGAGGTAGGTGCCGCGGAAGGTGGTGTAGTATTTGCTTTTGGCGCGCAGGCCGATGCCGGACCGGAGGCCCTGGAGGGGGCCGCCGGGCAGGCGGTAGGCGGTCCAGAGGGAGGCGCTGTGGGCGGGGAAGCGCTCGAAGTCGATGCCGGCATCGATGTCTTCGTATTCGCAATAGGTGTAGGACCCCCACCACGACCAGTCGGGGGTGAGTTCGCCGGAGAGGGTGGCCTCGACGCCGCGGGAGCGGTTTTTGCCGTTGAGGACATAGCTGTTGTTGGAGGGGTCGAGGGGATCTAGTTCGGGCACGTCCTTCTGGGTGATCTGGAAGGCGGCAAGGGTGAGCCAGAGGTGGTCCCTGACGCGCAGCTTGGCGCCGGCTTCGAACTGTTCGGAGCGCCAGGGGTCGTCGAGTTCGTTGCCGTCGATGTCGGAATAGCCGAAGTTGGGGCCTTCGGCGAGGGTGGCGTTGGCGAAGAGGGCGAGTTGGTCGGGGAGGACGAAGAAGGTCAGGCCGAGGCGGGGGCTGGAAGACCAGGCGGTTTGGCCGGAATCGCTGTCGGTGTAGTCCAGGCGGGTGCCGGCGAGCAGGCGCCAGCGGTTCCAGGAAAGGAAGTCCTGGAGGACGAAGCCGGTGCGGTCCACTCGCAAATCGACGGCGCCGATGCCGGGAGACATGGAGGGGGCGGAGAGATCGGGGTGGTCGAGGGACTGCCAACCGGTGGAACCCATGGAGGATTCGCTGGAGGATTCGCGGCGGAGCCAGTCGGCGCCGCCGGCGAGCTGATGGACGACGGGGCCGGTTTCGACGGTCCAGGCCAGGCGGGCGAAGGCGGAGAGGTTTTCATCGAGGTGGTCGCCGTCGGTATAGGAAAAGCGGGCGGTGCGGGAGGCGAGAACCTCGTCGTAGTACTGGAGGGTGGTCATGCCGTCGGCGGCGACGGGATTGGGGCTGACGGACCAATGCGAGCGTTCTTCGTCGGCGCGCGCGTAGCCGCCGCCGACGGACAGGCGGAGGGCCTCGCTGAACTCGTGGTCGGCGCGGAACTGGACGGCGACGCCGGTGAATTCGTCGCGGGTGTCGTCGGTTCCGTAGTAGGTGTCGAGGGGGACGAGGAAGTCGCCTTTGAGGTTGGGGATGCCCTGGTAGGCGGCGCGATCGGTCTGGAGCCAGGAGATGGCGAGGGTCAGCGTGGTGTGTTCGCCGGGTTTCCAGGCGACGGAAGGGGCGGCGGCGACGGTCCAGTCGCCGTCCACGCCGCCGGGAAGATAGAAGGGCTGCTCGCAGGTCAGGGCGAGGGGGGCGCGGATGGCGAGGGCATCGGAGAGCACCTGGTTGGGGTCGGCGGTGAAACGGACGGACTCTCCGTTGCCGAAGGTGGAGCCGAGGGAGAGGCGGAGGAACGTGCCGTTGAAATCGGGCGTTTTCCCGACGAGGTTGACGCCGCCGCCGCTGCCCTGGAGGCCGCTCTGGCCGCCGAGGGTGCTGTTGAGGGGGCCCTTGAAGATCTCGATGCCGGAGAGGCCGGCGGCATCGAGGAAGATAGGCAAACGGGCGGGCAGGGCCATGCCGTCGAGCAGGACGTCGTTGCCGCCGTAGCCGCGGATGGAGGGCTTGCCCGAACTGACGGTGAAGGAGGATTTGCCGCCGGTGAAGACACCGGAGGACTGTTCGAGGGAATCATAGACGGTGGTGACGTAGCGCTGGTCCAGCAGGGCCTGCGGAAGGACTTCCACGGAGAGGGGGAGTTCGGCCGGGTCGGCCGCGAGGAGGGTGGCGGAGTCGGAAGCGGCGACATGCAGGGAGTCGGCGGGGGCGGTGACGATGACCGGCGCCATCTGGGCGGGTTCGTCGGCGGCGGGGGCGGTTATGGGAAACAGCAGCAGGGCGGCGGCAAGAATGGTACAGGATCGCAGCATGGGAACCTCCGGAGGTGTTGTTTCCCGTTCAAACGCACGAGCCAGCCGGAAGGTTCAACCGAAGAATGGGGACAGAGGAGAGAGGGCAGAGGGCAGAGGACAGGGGGACCCTTTTAGACAGGATGACAGAATTTACAGGATGGAAGATCCGGGCGATGGAATCCTGCTAATGGGCGGGTTCCACCTCGATGCGATAATAGGCCGCGGGGGCGCTGGGCACCGTGCCCGTCCAGCTGTTGCTTTCGGGGGATTCCGTGAGGGCCGATGAAACCGGCACCCACTCCGGATCCAGAAGGTTGGTGGCTTTCGTCACGTAATAGCGGTTGCTCTCTGCGATGCCTACCGAGTCCCACGACACCGACGGCACCCCGTTGCTGTCCAGCCCGAACACCTTCACCGCCATCCCGTCCAGGCACACCTGGCCTTCCACCAGCATCAAGTCATCAAATATCGGCATGAAGGCGCCTTTACC
>JAHDSS010000312.1 GCA_018432565.1 Kiritimatiellia bacterium | reverse complement strand
CAACGCATTTTGAAGGAGACGGCGAAGAGGAACAACAAACAGCGTAAAGAAAGGCCGGATTCGGTGGAGTGCCCGACGCGTGGGGGGGGGCATTGCCGGATGCCGGCCGTCAGGAGGATGGCCCATGTGGACGATTGAGGAACTGTTGGAGAAGGTGTCATCGTCCGGAGGGTCGGATCTGATCCTGACCCCCGGCGCTCCGCCCCAGATCAAGATTCTGGGGCAGCTGCATGCGGTAGGTGACACACCGCTGACGGCCCGGGAAACGGAAACCCTGTCGCTTTCCACCCTGAACGACTACCAGAAGAATCAGCTGGTCCAGAACCGGAGCGTGGATCTGTCGCGGGGATTCGCCGGCCTGAACCGGTTTCGATTCAATGTCTTTCGCCAGCGGGGGGCGCTGGCGCTGGTGGCCCGGCTGATTCCCAGCCGCATCCCCTCGTTTTCGGAACTGGGGCTGCCGCCGATCGTGCAGGAATTCGCCATGCAGCCGCACGGCCTGGTGCTGGTGACCGGACCGGCCGGCAGCGGAAAATCCACGACTCTGGCGGCCATGATCGAGCACATCAATTCCCACCGGTCGGCGCATATCATCTGTCTGGAGGATCCGATCGAATACCTGCATGCGCATAAGCAAAGCCTGATCGAGCAGCGGGAGATCTATGAGGACGCGCCGTCGTTCGCGCACGCCCTGCAGGCGGTGTTCCGGCAGTCGCCGGACGTGATCATGGTGGGGGAAATGCGCGACCTGCCGACCATCAGCACCGCGATCACGGCGGCGGAAACGGGCCACCTGGTGATCGGCACGCTGCACACCCTGGACGCCGCCCAGTCGGTGGACCGCGTGATTGACCTGTTTCCCGCGGACCAGCAGCATCAGATCCGCCTTCAGTTCTCCCAGGTGGTCCTGGCCGTCCTGTCCCAGATCCTGCTGAACCGCGTCGGCGGCGGACGCATCGCCGCGTTTGAAATCATGCTGGCCACGCCGATGATCCGCAAATTCATCCGCGAAGGAAACACCGGCGAGATTCCGGCGAATCTGGAAATGGGTGCGTCCGAAGGCAAGCAGTCCCTGGACCAGGCCATGGCCGAACTGGTCCGCCGGGGCCTTGTGGCCCGCGAAGAGGCTCTGCTGGCCAGCAGCCATCCGGCCCATCTGGCCGATCTGCTCGACGCCGGCCCCTGAGCAGGCGGGGCGATGAAAGCCTGGCGGAATCCGCTACCCGGCAATCCAACGGCCCGCGATGGCCCTCCGGGCCGGAATGCGGGTACAAGTCAACGCATAGGCAAACAGAATTTTTCCAAGGAGGGAAATGATGAGCGAGCCGGCCGCGGAGCGTAGAGGAGCAGGAGGACGTCTCCCGGACGGTGTGGATAGACGGCAGCGCCGCCAGGATCCGTGGCGCAAGGTGTTGAACTGGCTGGCGTATGTCGTCTATCCGCTGCTCATTCTCAATGTGTTCCTCTTCATGGCCGTGGCCAGCGAGGATCAGAAGGGGGCAATGGCGGCGCGGATGGAGGAAAAGCGCGTGGAATCGTCCACGGTGCAGATTCCGCAGACGGCATCCGGGCACACCGCCGCCCAGGGGGTCAGCGAGTGGGTGCACCTGAACGCGTTCCTTCCGGTCATGGTGGCCGGCGTGGGCATCGGGATCATCGGCATCGTGCTGGACCGCAAACGCTCCCGGCGGCGCTCGGATTACAGCCTGATGACGCCGCTGGTGCTGGTCATCCTGTCCGTGGCCGGACTGTTCGTCTATTTCATCGTTCGCGCCGTCATGGTCTGATTCAGCGGTCGGGAGCGGCCGGGGGAGGGGGCGTTCTGCGGGAATGTTCCGGATTTTCCACGGTGTGGAAAAATCGCCTGAAAATTTTCCATGGCGTGGAAAACCGGCGGAAATATTTTCCATGGCGTGGAAAAAACGGGCGGATTTTTCCATAGTGTGGAAAACTTTTTTCCATGGCGTGGAAAATCCGGATGGGGGAGCGGCGCATCTGCTGTTGGGTGCATACCCCAGTCAACTTGAGCGAAGGCGCGCAATGTCGAAGTCGGAATCGCTTGTCCCGCCACCGCGGAATTTCAGCAACACACCGCCAATGTGCAAGGGCGTGACGGTCATCCCGAGCTTGTCGAGGGATCTCAATCCCGATCCCGCAGGCAAACCGAAGTGGCGAGGCCGAGATGTCTCGACCCGCCTTCGCGCAAGGTTCCGGCGAGGCACGCAGGCTCGGGATGGCAGCCGGCTTCCCGCCCGGCAAAGCCGGCGGGAGCAACCTGATCAAGATCGAAACCGTGCCATAACCTTCTCCGCCGGAATTATGCATGTTATAACATCCATACTATGGATGTTATAACATCCATAGTATGGTTGTTATAATAACCATACTCTCTGTAAGGCCCTGAGTCCCGAGGGTGTCGGATGTTTTTCGCGTGATTCGGGCGGGGGGATGTGCGAGAGTCGCGGCCATGTGTTCAACCTTCGAGGAGACCCCATGAAAGTACCGCTGTTGGATTTGAAGCCGCAATACGAACAAATCCGGGAGGAAATCGAGCCCGCGCTGCTGGAGATCTGCCGGTCGCAGGCGTTCATCCTGGGCCCGAAGGTGCAGGAATGCGAGGCGGCGGTGGCGGCGTACTGCGGCGCGGCGCACGCGGTGGGCGTCACCTCGGGATCGGATGCACTGATCCTGGCCCTGATGGCGGAGGGCATCGGCACCGGCGACGAAGTGATTACGACTCCCTACACGTTTTTCGCGACGGTCGGGGCCATTTCCCGGCTGGGGGCGAAGCCGGTGTTTGTGGATATTGATCCGGTGACGTTCAACCTGGACGCCTCGAAACTGGAGGCGGCGGTGACGCCGCGGACGAAGGCGATCATTCCGGTGCATCTCTACGGCCAGATGGCGGACATGGATGCCGTGATGGCGGCGGCGAAGGCGCACGGCCTGATCGTGATCGAAGACGCCGCCCAGGCGATCGGCTCGGAATGGAAGGGCCGGCGCGCCGGGAGCATCGGCGACTACGGATGCTTCTCGTTCTTCCCGTCGAAAAACCTTGGCTGTTTCGGCGACGGCGGCATGGTGACGATGCAGGATGAGGCCAAGGCGAAAAAGGCGGTGATTCTGCGCAATCACGGCTCGGAGCCCAAGTACTACCATCAGCTCGTCGGCGGCAATTTCCGGCTCGACGCCCTGCAGGCGGCGGTGGTGACGATCAAGCTGCGGCATCTGGACGGCTGGACGGCGGGCCGGCAGGCCAACGCCGAGCGCTACCGCCGGCTGTTTGCGTCGGCCGGCCTCGAGGCCGCCGGGCAGGTGGTCCTGCCGCAGGCGGTGGCCAACCGCCACATCTACAACCAGTTTGTCATCCGCGCGAAGCGGCGCGACGACCTGCTGGCGCATCTGCGGTCCCGCGACGTCGGCGTGGAAATCTATTATCCCGTCCCCCTGCACCTGCAGGAGTGCTTCCGGGATCTCGGCCACCGGGAGGGCGACTTCCCCGAAAGCGAACGCGCCGCACGCGAAACCCTGGCCCTGCCGATTTTCCCGGACCTGACCGACGACATGGCCGAATGGGTGGTGGAATCCATTGCGGACTTCTATCGAGGCTAGGTTGCCAACCGGCCGCGATGCGGTATAGTGTCCGGCACTTGACAGTCCCAAAAACCAAAACCGGAGGAAGCTCAATGAAACGACTGACCCTGATCACCCTGACGGCCCTGCTGGCCATGGCCATGAATTCGTCGGCGTGGTGGTGGACCCGCAAGCCGGCGGAAGAGCCGGTCAAAGAAGACGCGCCCGAGGCAACGCAGGAGGCGGTGAAGTCTCCCTGTTGCGCCGACAAGGCCCAGAAAGCCGAAATGAAAGCCGGCAAGAAGGCGGATTGCGCCGAAAAGAAGGCCGCTAAAAAGGCCAAGAAGGCGGAGAAGAAAGCCGCATGCGCCGAGAAGAAGGCGGAGAAGAAGGCCGAATGCGCTGAGAAAAAGGTTGAAAAGAAGGCCAAGGACGCTGAAAAGCGGATGGAGCGCAAGGGAGAGAAGACCGAGCGCAAGGCGCTGACGGAAGAAGAGAAGGCGGAGCGCAAGGCGAAGCGCGCCGCCCGCAAGGCCGAGCGGAAGGCGCGTGAAGCGTCCGAAGCCGTACCGGCGGTGCAGGAGGAAGCCGTTTCCCCCGAAGCGGCCCCGGAATAATCCCGCGGTCCTGCCAAGGCCAGGATCCCCGGCCGGCTGGTCCGGCCGGGGTCTTGTACCGCGAAAAAAGGTTCGCTCATGAACAACGACCTCGCGACTATTTTGTCCGGCTGGGACTATGATCCCAACGAAGTGCGGGCGCGCTACGTCCGGACGGCGGACGGTTCGCGCCAGATCCAGCTGCGGCTGGATCTGGGCGTGTTCCAGATGCGCCCCGAGGGCCGGCCCGACGGCGAAACGCCGCGCGGGTTTCCGTCGCTGAAGGACTGCTACATCGAGGAGGAAATGCGCGCGCCGGGCCAGGTGCTGCCCCGCGCCCTCGATGCCAACGACTGCTCCGAACTGCAGCAGGAGGTCATGCAGTACTACTACCGCATGATGGCGTTCCACGCCCTGGGCGACCTGGGCGGCGTTGTCCGCGACAGCGATCACGTCCTCGACCTGATTGACATCGTGTCGGAGTACGCCGACGACGACGATGCGGCCTGGCAGTTCATGCAGCTCTATCCCTACATGCGCATGATGAACGTCCGCGCCCGCGCCGAACTGGACATGCAGCAGGGGAACTTCGAAGCCGCCGATAAACTGGTGCGCGAAGCCGTGACGGATCTCGAACAGTTCTACACGGAAAACTACGAGCCGGTGAACGAAGACGGTTCGGCCGCGCCCCCGGCCCCGGAACTGGTATCCATGCGGGAACTGGCGGAGGAGGTCGATCGTCGCCGGCCCCGCAGCGAAACGGAATCCCTCCAGGAAGCCCTGGCCCGCGCCGTGGAACTGGAACACTACGAAAAAGCGGCGTTTTTGCGCGACCGGCTGAAGGCGCTGAAAACGCTGGGCGGGCGTCCGTCCGGCAAGAAGCGGATGCATCCTCCCGGGGGGCGGGAGAACGCCAGTTGAACCTGTTCCGCCCGCCGTTCAACCGGCGACGGCCCGTCCGGGCCGCCGCGGCGGCGGGCCTGCTTTGGGCTCTTGGGGCATTTGCCGTGGAATCGCCGGTCCGGCTCTACCGCGGCGAGGGGGAATGGGCGGCGGTGGACGGCCTGCCGGCCGACGCCGTTCCGCCGTCGCCCGATTGGGGACGCGACGGCTCCCTCTGGATCGGCCGGATCCCCGACGGAACGGAGAACCTGGACTGGCGGGGGATCCGCGTGGCCGTGGCCGATGCCCTTCCGCTTCCGCTGGCGCCCGGCGTGCTGCCGTCCGTTCGCAACGCCTTCGGCTCCTGCCTGGTGCGGTCGCTGTCGGTCCGGTATGAATCGCAGATCCGCGCCCACCGCTGGTCGCTGGTCTTCCCGCCCGAAGATCGCCCGATGGACTTTCTGCCGCTGGAACTGGCCCATGGCGAACCCCTGCCTCTGGCGCTGGAACTGCAGGATGCGGAAACGGGCGAGCGCTGGATTCTGTCCCCGGAACGGATGGGGAGGGAAGGGGGGATGTTCGAGCGCGAAAAAGGGGAGGCGCGGCTGTATGCCGGCAAGGTGGATGACGGCCGGCTGGAATGGCATCTGATCGTGGTGCTCGCCCCCTCCGGCCGCCGCATTCTGCAGGCTCGGGTACAGAGCCTGGAAGGCCCCCCGCGCCGCCTGCGCATGCGGATCAAGGTCAGGACGGATGCGATGGGCGTTCCCGTCCTGCAGGAGGAGTTGCCGCCGGCCGTCGTGGCCTGGCGCGACGGCCTGGCCGTTGGTCTGCTGCTGGACCTCGCCGAGCCCCGGCGCTGCCGTCCCGTCCTGGATGAACCCGGATGGATGGGGCTGGAATTCGATCTGGCCGTGACTCCCGCCACCGGAAATTTTCCGCGCAGCGCCACATTCTCCCTGGAGGCGGATGCCTGGCCGGCGGAAGACGAGGATGCGGCGCGGGCCGGCGCCATGGAGCGCCTGCCGCGGTTCGGGGGCGCTACGCCTGTGCCGGAGTCGGTCTTGCAGGGCGGATTGCCTCCCGGACAGGCCTTGGAGCCTGCGTCCCTGACCCTGACCCATCCCGCCGCACCGGCCGCCCCCGGCTTCCGTCCCCGCCTGGAACCCGTCGGGCCGGCCCCGACGGCTCCGGAGGGATTCCGCGACGACGAGGATGTGCTGCGCTATCTGATGCTGCGCATGTCGGGCCTGTTTGCCGATCAGGACTGGGCCTCCAGCGCGTTTCTGTGCGCCGCCCAGAATGCCGACGGCCGGCCGCGCATCGAGCGCGGCGGTTTCGCCGCGCGGGTGGCCGTCAATCCCGATCCCGATCTGGACGCCATGCTGGAGATGGGACGGAACCGGGGACTGACGCTGCTGGCCCGGGTGCTGGAGTCCGGCTCGCCGACGGTCTGGATCCGCGCGGCCGGCCGGTCGCCCGGACTGGATCATCACGCCCGGGCCCTGTATCTGTGCGATTATCCCGCCGTCTGGGACCCCGGCACCCTGGCCATCGGCGTGGACCTCGGCCATGCCGAGGCCGAGCT
>JAHDSS010000576.1 GCA_018432565.1 Kiritimatiellia bacterium | reverse complement strand
GACCCCGAAAACCGCGCCCTCTGGCAGCAGTTCATCGATCTGTCCCTCGCCGAATTCAACCGCATCTACGCCCGCCTCGGCGTCTCGTTCGAGCTCGTCCGCGGCGAGTCGTTCTACAACGACGACCTCCCCGGCGTGATCGAAAAACTCCAGGCCCTCGGCCTCGTCCGCGAATCCGAAGGCGCCCTTGTCGCCTTTCTCGACGACGAAAAGCTCCCGCCCTGCATCGTGCGCAAGTCCGACGGCGGCTACAACTACGCCACCACCGATCTCGCCACCGTCTTCTCCCGCGAAGCCGAATTCCACCCCGACGCCATCGTCTATGTCACCGACGAACGCCAGCAGCTGCACTTCCGCCAGTTTTTCGCCGTGGCCAAAAAGGCCGGCGCGAAAACGCACCTGCGCCACATCTGGTTCGGCCTGATGCGCCTGCCCGAAGGGCTCCTCTCCACCCGCAAGGGCACCGCCATCAAGCTCGACCTCCTCCTCGACGAAGCCGAACGGCGCGCCCTCGAGATCGTCAAAACCGCCTCTCCCGACATGCCGGAAGACCAGCAGCAGGCCGTCGCCCGCGCCGTCGGCATCGGCGCCGTCAAGTACGCCGACCTCTCCCAGAATCCCCAGTCCGCCGTCACCTTCACGTGGGAAAAAGCCCTCGCCATGGACGGCAACTCCGCCCCCTATCTCCAGTACGCCGTCGCCCGCATCGCCTCGGTCATCGACAAGCACGCCGAACGCTTTCCCGGCGCGGACTTCATGCGCGAACCCATCGTCCTCGACTCCCCCCACGCCCGCCGCCTCGCCCTGCGCCTTGCGCGGCACGCCGACGCCATCCTCGACGCCGCCGCCCAGGAAAAGCCCTCGCTGCTGGCCGACCACCTCTACGACCTGTCGCAGGCCTACTCGTCGTTCTACCAGAACGTGCCGTTCCTCAAGGCCGAGGCCGGCCTCCGCGAAAGCCGCGTCCGTCTCTGCGACCTGGCCGCCAAAATCCTCCGCCACGGATTGTCTCT
>JAHDSS010000101.1 GCA_018432565.1 Kiritimatiellia bacterium | reverse complement strand
GCAAGGCAAAGCCGGTTGGAGTGGGGCATTTTTCGGAGGCATTTTCCCGGCATTTTCCCGGGGGAGATTGGGGCTTGACGGTGGGAGAGGGGCAAGGGCAGTATGCGGGGGTTTCAGGTTTGAAAGGCGATTTCACTATATATAGGAAAGAGTCCAGATGTTCAGCTGGCTTTTAGGATATTTTTCGAACGATATCGGCATCGATCTCGGCACGGCCAACACCCTGGTTTACGTCAAGGACCGGGGGATTGTGCTGCGCGAGCCCTCCGTGGTGGCGATCCAGCAGGGATCCAGCCGCGTGCTGGCGGTCGGCGAGGAGGCCAAGCGCATGCTCGGCCGCACGCCCGGGAACATCATTGCCATTCGTCCGATGAAAGCCGGCGTGATCGCGGATTTCGAGGTGACGGAGGCGATGCTGCGGTATTTCATCCGGAAGGCGCACAACCGCAAGTGGGTGGTGCGGCCGCGGATCATCATTTCAGTCCCCAGCGGAATCACGGAAGTGGAGAAGAGAGCGGTCAAGGACTCCGCCACCCATGCGGGCGCGCGGGAAGTGTACTTGATCGAGGAGCCAATGGCGGCGGCGATCGGCGTGGGCCTTCCGGTCCAGGAGCCGGCGGGCAACATGATCGTGGACATGGGAGGCGGCACCACCGAGGTGGCGATCATCTCCCTGGCCGGCATCGTGCTGAGCCGCAGCGTCCGCGTCGGCGGCGACGAGATGGATGAGGCGATTGTCCAGTACCTGAAGCGGGTGTACAACCTGATGATCGGCGAACGGACGGCGGAGGAGATCAAGATCACGATCGGCTCCGCCTATCCCCTCGGCGAGGAGATGAGCATGGAGGTGAAGGGGCGCGACCTGGTCGCGGGCCTGCCGAAAACGCTCACGATCACGTCCGAGGAGATCCGCGAGGCTCTGCAGGAGCCGGTGTCGGCGATCATCGAGGCGATCCGCATCACGCTGGAGCGCTGCCCGCCGGAACTGTCCTCGGACCTGGTGGACCGGGGCATCGTGCTGGCGGGGGGCACGTCGCAGCTGCGGGGCATGGACAAGTTGCTTGCGGAACAGACCGGACTGCCGGTGCATGTGGCCGAGGACCCGCTGAGCGCGGTGGCCGAGGGCACGGGCGTCGTGCTGCACGAGCTGAATTTCCTGCGCAAGGTGTCGTCGAGCAACTGAGCCCGGCCGCGCCCGTCCCGTCCATCCTTCCTCTCGGATCCGGCTTCCGGCATGACATGAGTGCAGGAAGAGGCCGGACAGGACATGAAGGATCGTAGATGGATAGCGCTGTGCGCGATCGGATTGATCGTGCTGGCGACGCTGAATCTGCCGGACGCGGCGTCTTCCCGGGTCAAGGGGGCGGTGCGCGACGGCATCAGCCCGCTTCAGGCGGCGCTGCGGGGGGGGGTGCGCGACCTGCGCGAAATCATCCGCTACATCCAGGGCATCGGGGATCTGGCGCTGGAGAACCGCGCCCTGTCCGAGGAACTCGTCTATCTGCGGGGGGAGATGCGCATCGCGCGGGAGCTGGAGCGCGACAACCGGATGCTGCGCGATCTGCTGGGGTTTGTGCAGCGCTTTCCGAACCAGCTGGTGTCCTGCGAAGTGATCGGCCGGGACAGCACGGGCTGGTGGCAGACGGTGCGGCTGGACAAGGGAGCGGAGGCGGGCGTGGCCGAAGGCCGCGCGGTCATCACGCCGGACGGGCTGATCGGGCGGACGGTGGCGGTGTCGGGGCGGACGGCGGACGTCCTGCTGCTGTCGGATCCGACGTGCCAGGTATCGGTGCGGCTGGCGCGGTCGGGCGTGCTGGGCATCATGCAGGGGCTCGGCGCCGGGCCGGGGGAACAGCCCGCCTGCCGCATGGACTACGTGGCGCGGACGGCGGACGTGCAGCAGGGCGACGAAGTGGTGACGTCCGGGATGGGCGGGCTGTTTCCCAAAGGCCTGCTGGTGGGACGGGTGGCGCGGGTCGAGACCGACCCGTCGGGTCTTTACCAGCGCGCGTGGATTGACATCGCGGCGGACCTGGGTCGCGCAGAGTATGCGTTCGTGGCGGCGACAGAGTCGGATCTGGCGGCGGCGGCGAAGGGGCTGATCGAGGAATTGACGGGACCGGTGCCGGGCGTACCCGGCGGGGAGACGCCATGACGCTGCTGTCGCTGCTGTTCTGGCTGCTGGCGGGCGGCACCCTGCAGGTGCTGATGCCGGCGTGGCGCCACATGGGCCAGCCGTCGTTTCCGTTCGTGCTGGGCGTGGTGCTGTATGCGGCGATGGCCAAGAAGCCGCGCTATTTCGTGGCGATGGCGTTGCTGGGGGGGATTCTGGAAGACTCGCTGAGCCTGGCGCCGCTGGGCTTTTCCACCTGCGCCTTTCTGGTGTCCGGCGGGCTGGCGGTGCTGCTTCGGGCGGATTTCTTCGCCCACAAGGCGACGACGGTGAGCGTGTTCGGGGCGCTGTGCGCCTCGGTGTCCACCGGCGTGATGGCCGCGCTGCTGCACGCCAGGGGGCTGGTGACGCTGACCCTGGGCGGGACGGCCTGGCGCATGGCGGGGTCGGCGGTGCTGGGGGCGATTCTGGTGCCGGTGCTGTTCGGGCTGATGCGGGGCCTGGAGCGGCGGCTGGGCGTCGGGGAGGAGGCGGCGTGATGTCCCGCCGTTCCGCCAAGCCCGAGGTCAGCGTTCTGCGCCTGCTGCTGCTGTGGGCGGTGATGGCGGGCGCGCTGGCGGCGCTGGGGTTCCGTCTGTGGAATCTGCAGGTGGCGCAAGGCATGGAGTACCAGCGGCGCCTGGTCCGGCAAAGCCTCCGCAGCGTCCGCCTGCCGGGCCTCCGCGGGCGGATCCTGGACCGCCGCGGCGAGGCGCTGGCCGAGAACCGCCCGGCCTTCTGCGTGGCGCTGCATCTGGAAGAGCTGCGCCGGACGGGGGGGCTGTCGCGGACGGTGGACCACATCATGGACACGCTGTACCGCATGGCGGAAACGATGGACCGCCCGCTGGACCTGGGGCCGGGGGACGTGCGGACGCACCTGGGGCGTCGCACGCCGCTGCCGCTGGTGGCCTGGCGGGACCTGGATGAAACCGCGGTGGCGCGCTTCATGGAGCACGCCCACGAATTTCCCGGGGCGGCCCTGACCGTCGAGCCGGTGCGGGTCTATCCGCAGGGGGATCTCGCCTGCCACCTGCTGGGCTATGTGGGCCGGGCGGACATCGAGCAGCTGCCGGAATCGGACGGCGAACCCGAGCGGTTCCATTATTATCTGCCCGAGGTCGCGGGGCGTTCGGGCGTGGAAAAGCGCCTGGACGGGGTGCTGCGCGCGAACGCCGGCGGCAAGATCGAGGTCCAGGTGGACGTGGCGGGCTTCAAGTTCGACGAGGTCTCGCGGCGCGAACCGGGGCAGGGCCGCGACGTGGTGCTGTCCGTGGATGCGCGCATCCAGCAGGCGGCGGAAGCCGTTCTGGAGGGGGAAAAAGGGGCCGCGGTGGTCGTGGATCCGCGCACCGGCGATGTGCTGGCGCTGGCCAGCGCACCCGGATTCGATCCCAATGATTTCGTCCCCTCGGTGCCTGCGCGGCTGTGGAACGAGCTGCTGAAGGACGAGCGCCGCCCGCTCTACAACCGGGCCACGGCGGGCGAATACGCCCCCGGCAGCACGTTCAAGCCGGTGACGCTGCTGGCGGCGCTGGAAAGCGGCGCCATCCGGCCGGACACGCGCTACAGCTGCCCGGGGCATTTCGATCTGGGGCGGGCGCGTTTCCGCTGCTGGCAGCACTGGGGCCACGGCAGTCTCGATGCGCCCCACGCCATCCGCTATTCCTGCAACGTGTACATGTTCCATGCCGCGCTGG
>JAHDSS010000219.1 GCA_018432565.1 Kiritimatiellia bacterium | reverse complement strand
CTCAAGGCCGTCGCGGACAAGCAGCCCGACAAGGACACCTTCCGCGCCGCCATGAAACCGCTCGAGGAAACCACGGACGGCTTTTTCGGCGGCTCGTTCATTGACACCAATTTCGTCATCCGCGAAGTCTTCTATCCCCGCGATTTTCTCGCCCGCGGGTTTGATCTCAAGAAGGTCAGGCAGCTCGACCATTTCTGGGATCTGATGCGAAAAAAACCCTCCCCGCAGCTCAGCGAACCCGGCCACGGCAACCTCGTCCAGCCGCGCCTCATCGCCATGCGCCACCCCGTCCTGAAGGACGGGCAGCTGGCCGCCGTGGTCAGCTTCTTCGTCCGCACGGAGCATTTTCTCAAGGCCGTCGGCCTCGACAACGCCAAGGGCTACCGCATCACCTGCCGCGGCGCCGTCGCCGAGGAAAAAGGCAAACTGGGCGGCTCCCCGAAATCCGTCACGGTTGCCCTCCCCGAAAACGAGTGGCTCATCGAGTACGCGCTGTGAACCTCCTCATCGCCGGCGCCGGCGGCCTTCTCGGTCGCGAGCTTGTCCGCCAGTCCCTCGCCCGCGGCGATCGCGTCGCCGCCCTGGTGCTGCGCAAAGGCGAGTTGCGCGTCATCGAACATCCCCGGCTGCGCATCATCGAGGCCGACGTCACAAAGCCCGACCAGCTCGCCGGCGTCTGCAAGGGAATCGAACAGGTCATTTCCTGCATCGGCATCACCCGTCTGCGCGGCAGGCTGACGCACGAAATCGTCGATTACCAAGGCAACGTGAACCTGCTGGACGAGGCCCGGCACAGCGGCGTCGCGAAGTTCGGCTTCATTTCCCCCGCCGGCACCGGGATGGGTTGCGGCCATGCGCCGCTCGTGGATGCCAAGTTCCGGTTCGAGCAGATTCTGCAGGCCTGCGGCACCCCCTGGGTGATCTTCCGCTCCGGCGGATTCTTTCCCGACATCGCCGGGATGCTGAAGTCCGCCGCCAAGGGCCCCCTCTATGCCATCGGCAACGGCGCTTCCCTCAGCACGCCCGTCCATGTGCCGGATCTGGCCGCCATCATGCTGGAGGAAATGGGCCGCCGGACCGACGCCGTGATCGGCGTCGGCGGCCCCGAAGACCTGTCCTGGCGCGACATCTGCGGGGCCTGTTTCGCAGCGCTGGGCAAGCCCCCGCGCATTTCCCATGCCCCCGTCTGGCTCTGCCGGCTGGCGCTTGCCCTGATCCGCCCCTTCAGCTACCGCCACTGGGCCATGGGCAGACTGCTGCTTTTCGTGTCCACCCGCGACGTCTGCACCCCCCGGCGCGGCACCGTCCGGCTGCGCGACTATCTGGCCAGGGGCACCCCCCCTCCGGCGGTCCCCGACGCCCCCATGGCCTGACCGCCCCGGAGAACTCCGGGGCGCTTTTCCCCGCATTTTCCATGCCGTGGAAATATCTTTTCCACGGCATGGAATCCAACGGCCTACTTGCGGCCGTGAACCTTCAGCAAGTCCTCCAGATCCTCCATCTCGGCCTGGAGATCCTCTTCGTGCTCCACCTCGTCCTGCAGAATCTGCAGCACGATGTTGTAGGTCACGGGATCCTTGCCCTCGGTCAGCTTGAGCAGTTTCTTGTAGGTCATGATGGCGCACTGCTCTCCCTTGATGTTCTGCTTCAGCACGGCTTTGACATATGGATCGTTGGGGGCGTCATAGCCGCAGTTGGTCAGCTTGTACCACTCTTTGGGCTCCGTCACCGGTGTTCCCCCGAGCTGGATAATGCGGTTCGCCAGCATGTCGGCATGCCGCAGTTCATCCGTGGCATGCTGAATCAGTTCGGCGATCACGGCTTCCTTCATGGGCCCCTTCACCACCTTGGCGCCGATCCAATACTGGTAGTAGGCCAGCCACTCGTCGGAAAACGCCTTGTTCAGGATCCCAATGAGTTTCCCCACATCCATGTCCACAATCGCAATTCCCTTGGTGCCCATATTCGTCTCCTTTTTTCCTGATGTTCCCGCCCTGCATGCCCGCAGAGCCTGTTCCTGATCCATATCCTATCCCCGCTTCCGCCGGTGATCCAGCAGAATCCGCCGGAACCCGCCCGGGAACCGGCCGAAACCGGCCGCCGGCCTCTGCCCGCTTGCCTCCGGCCGGGGGGCCGGTTATCGTAATGGGGTCGGCGGCCGCCTCGCGACGTTTCCCGCCGACACAGGAGAACACCATGTCTGTCACGGTGGATCACGGAGATGAAATCCCGCTGCGCTGTCACCGGATCGAAGTTCGCATCCGCAAGCTGAGCCAGTTGTTCGACTCGCTGGAACCCTCCCCCTTTCTCGCCAAGGATCTCGACCCCGATGCGGAGCAGTACATCGTGGAGAGCGCGAAAGAAGTGGCGGCCCGCCTTCCCCTCGCCCTGACCATCCATCTCAGCGAACCGCCGGATTCGCCCAGCGAAGCCCGGGATGCGGGCGAGGCCATCCGGGAGCATTTCGCGCGGCAGTCGGGCTACGCCGACCTCCGCCTGCGCCGCCTGATCCGCCGCGGCTGGATCAGCCTGGCCATCGGCGTCGCCTTCCTCAGCGCCGTGCTGTCTGCCGCCGCCTTCCTCGCGCCCTGGACGGAATCCTCCACCGCTGCCGGTATCGCCCGCGAAGGCCTGTTCATCTGCGGATGGGTCGCCATGTGGCGCCCCCTAGAAATCTTTCTGTTCGACTGGTGGCCCATCCTGGGCGAACGCCGCCTCTACGACCGCCTTCGGCACATGCCCGTGCGCCTGCTGCATCCCGAGCCCTGACCGCCGGCTGGTCCGCCGGATTGTCACCCGCTCAAGCACGACTCAATCGCCGGAAACCGCGCGGTCCCCCGGCTCCCCGACACCCGGCTCACCGGCCTCTTTTCTTTTCGCTTCGACTGTGATACGCAACACCCACCCATGAGACCCATACACCGATCCCCCCTCCTCCATCGCTGGTTCGGAATACCGCGGGCGGACAGCACGCTGACCCATGAAGTCATCGGCGGACTGACCACCTTCCTGACCATGTCCTATGTGATCTTTGTGATACCGGGAATGCTGTCGGATCCGGCCATCGGCATGCCCAAGGGCGCGCTGATCACCGCCACCATTTTGGCCAGCATCTTCGGCACGCTGGTCGTCGGCTTGTATGGCAAAGTGCCCTTCGCCATGGCGCCGGGCATCGGCCTTGGCGCCTATTTCGCCTATTCGCTGTGCATCGGCAGCCAGGTTCCCTGGACGGTGGCGCTGGGAGCCGTGTTCACTTCGGGCGTGCTCTTTCTGATCCTGGGACTGATCGGCATCCGGCGCACCATCGCCGCCGGCATCCCGGAATCACTGCAGGTGGCCACCGCGGGCGGCATCGGCCTGTTCATCCTCTTTATCGGCCTGAAAAACATGGGCGCGATCGTCGCCCACCCGGGCACGCTGGTGACCATCGGCGCGTGGAGCACGCCGCTGGGACTCGGACTGGCCGGCACCCTCCTCTGCGGCATGCTGGAAACCCGCGGCGTCCGGGGCGGCCTGCTCATCGGCATCCTGACCGTCACCGCCCTGGGCATCCTGCTGCGGGAAGTGGCGGCGCCTCCCCGCCTGATGGCCCTGCCGCCGGGCATCGGGGAAATCGCCGGAAAACTGGATATCCGGGGGTCGTGGACCCCCGTCCTGATCGGACCGATCTTCGCCCTGATGTTCGTGGATCTGTTCGATTCGCTCAGCACCATGATCGCCTGCGGCAAGGACAGCGGCATCCTCGCCGGCGATCCGGCCATGACCAGGCTGGAACGCGCGCTGAAGGTGGATGCCAGCGCCACGGTGGTCGGATCGTTGCTGGGCGTGCCGACGGTGACCACCTACGTGGAATGCGCCACCGGCATTTCCGCAGGCGCACGCACGGGACTGGCGTCCCTGGTCACGGCCGCCTGCTTCGCGCTGACCCTCCTGCTTTCCCCGGTCATCCAGGCCGTACCCGCCTTCGCCACCGCCCCCGCCCTCGTCATGGCCGGCGTCTTCATGTTCAAAAACGTCCGCCACCTGGAATTTTCCCGGATGGATGAGCTGATTCCAGCGGTGCTGACGCTGATCCTCATGCCGCTGACGTTCAACATCAGCGTCGGCATCGCCGCCGGCTTCATCAGCTGGACCGCCCTGAAGATTCTCACCGGGCGCATCCGGGAAATCCGGGCCAGCATGTGGGTCTGCACGGTGCTGGCGTTGTCCGCCCTGGCCGAAATGATGCTGCCGGCGGGCCTGCCGTTTCTGCCGCGCTGACGCGAAAGGGGTCAGCCCGTGAATGGTAGCATTTCGCCCTGTCGGCGGTTCATCTTGGGTAATCTTCGCATCCTTCGCGCACCCAGAACAGCAGCCGGGTGGACCCGTAGCGCTTGTCGCGCGCGAGACGCCACCCCGCCAGCTCCGGCAGGGCATCCCTGCCCTCGGTTTCATACACCCAGACGCCCCCGGGCTTGATCCAGCCGCCCTCCGCCAGCAGAATCGCCAGCTTTGCCAGCCAGCCTTCTTCGCGAGCCTGCCCATAGGGCGGATCGGCCAGCACCAAATCAACCCCCTTCCCCAGGCAGGGATGTGCCAGGCGCTGGAATACATCGGCGGCTGTGACCCGGCCCGCTTCGGGGGGTACGCCGCAAGCCGCCACATTGGCGCGCAGATCGCGGAGCACGGCCTTGGAGGACTCCACCCACTCGACCTGCGCCGCGCCGCGGCTCCAGGCCTCCAGCCCCATCGCGCCCGTGCCCGCAAACAGATCCAGCACCCGGGCCTCCGGAAAATGCGCCGCCAGCGAAGAACACAGGGCCGCGCGCACCCGGTCCTGGGTGGGACGCAACCCGCCAGCCGGCACGCGCAGGCGCCGTCCGCCCTGTTCGCCACCGGTCAGCCTCACCGGACGGCCTCCCGGGCCCACTGGCACACGGACAGCGCCAATTCCGCCTCGGCCCCGTGAAATCCGTGATCAGCGCCGGGGACCAGCCAGTCGTCAAAGTCGGCCGAACGGGTCTTCCGCCGCAGAATCGCCAGCATATCCGCGGGAGGGATCGCCGCGAACTCCTCGTTTTCGCCGAACACCGCCAGCACCGGACAGCGCAGGCGGCGGAAATGGGTCAAGGGTCCGCCGTAACGGAATACGCCGGCCTCCGTGGCGCGGGGATTGGCCAGGCTGAGAAACCGCGCAGCCGTGAAGCGTTCATAAAGCCCCGTGACGGGCATATCGGGGCGGCCGGCCGCCACCTGCCGGCGGGCCCAGGCCACCTTCGCGTCGAACCGTCGGCCCAGATCGCGCCGGGTTACCGCGTAATCGTCGGCCGGCGCCAGCAGCACCAGCCCGGCCACCGCAGGATGCCGGCGCCGGGACTGCCAGTACGCGATTTTCTGGCAGCCGGTGCTGTGACCCGCCAGCACGAGCCGGCCGTGCCCCCGGCGGCGGGCAAACTCGGCCGCCGCATCCAAGTCATGCAAACAAGCGCCGAAGCGTTCGGTTTCCGTCCCGCGTTCCGCCCCGCGGTTGTTGAACGACAGGATGCCCATCCCAAGCGCCGGCGCCACCTCGATAAACGCCTTTTTCAGGGCCGAGCGGTAGAAATTGCTGCCCATGCCGTGCACGAAAACCAGCAGCGGCGCGCCCGTGCCCGGTCCGGACCGATAAAAGCCGTCCAGCATCCGCATGCGCTGTCCGCCGACGGCCGGAAACGCCACCAGGCAGCCCTCG
>JAHDSS010000263.1 GCA_018432565.1 Kiritimatiellia bacterium | reverse complement strand
TCAACCCTTTCCACGTAGCGGCCCGCGTTGCGGCCGCCCCCAAAAGCCCTTTTCATTTCCCCGGGGCTGTGGAACAATCCGCGCCATGAAAATCCAGCGCGCGCTTCTCAGTGTGTCCGACAAAACCGGGCTGGCGGGCCTGGCCCGGGGCCTGGCCGGTCTCGGCGCCGAACTCCTGTCCACCGGCGGCACGGCGGCGGCGCTGCGCAAAGCCGGCGTGTCCGTGACGGACGTATCGGCGCATACCGGACATCCGGAAATCCTAGACGGCCGGGTCAAGACGCTGCATCCCAAGGTGCACGGCGGCATTCTGCAGCGCCGCGCCATCCCGGCCGATGCCGACACCTGCGCCCGGCTCGGCATTCCCCCCATTGACCTGGTATGCGTCAATCTCTACCCCTTCGAACAGTCCCCCTCCATCGAAACCATGGACATCGGCGGGCCCGCCATGCTCCGCTCGGCGGCCAAAAACCATGCCGATGTGATTGTGCTGTGCGATCCGGCGGACTATCCCGCCGTTCTGGCCGCCCTGCAGCGCGACGGCGATCTGCCGATTGAACAGCGGCGCGCCCTGGCCCGCAAGGCGTTTGCGCGCACCGCGGCCTACGACGCGGCCATTGCCGCCTGGCTGGCCGGCGAACCCGCACGCGAGATCCATCTGCGCTACGGCGAAAATCCGCATCAGACGGCCACGTTCCGGCCCGATACGCCCCCCCCTGCCGAGGCCACGCTCGCCGCCGCCCGGATTCTCCACGGCAAGGAAATGTCGTTTAACAACTACGTGGACGGCGATGCGGCGCTGGAGGCCGCCCGGGAACTCCACGACGCGCCCGCCGCCATCATCATCAAGCACACCAACCCCTGCGGCGCCGCCACCGGCGAAACCCTCGCCGGCGCCCTGGCCGAAGCCTGGGAAGGGGATGTCGTCTCGGCTTTCGGATCCGTGATCGCCGCGACCCGTCCCGTGGATCTCCAAACGGCACAAATCCTAAAAGGCCGCTTTGTCGAAGCCCTGATCGCCCCGGCCTTCGAACCCGAGGCCCTGGCCTTCCTCAAAGCCAAGTCCCGGGATATCCGCCTGATTTCCCTGGATCAGCCTCTGGCCGCCCCCCTGCCCCGCCGCCTGATCCGCCAGATCAACGGCGGCCTGCTGCTTCAGGACGCCGATCTGCAGGCCCCCGAGGCATGGCATGTCGTGACCCGCGCCGCCTTCCCCGATGCCCTTCGGCCGCTGGCGGCCTTCGGCATCCGGGTCTGCACCCACATCAAATCCAACGCCATCCTGCTGGCGTGGGAGCCGGCCCCCGGCCGGTTCGCCGTTCTCGGCATGGGCGCCGGACAGCCCAACCGGGTGGACGCCATGAAGAAACTGGCCCTGGCCAAGGCCCGCGAAAACATCGAGCGGCGCGGACTGGATCCGGCGCAGGTGCTGGCCCGCACCGTGCTGGTCTCGGATGCCTTCTTCCCCTTTGCCGACAACATCGAAGCCGCCGCGGAATTCGGCGTGAAATTCATTGTCGAACCCGGCGGCTCCAAGAAAGACGCCGAATGCGTGGCCGCCGCCGATGCCGCCGGAATCGCCATGGCGTTCACCGGCTGCCGCCACTTCCGGCATTGAATCCCGACCGCGGGTGTGCGCATAATCCCGTTTGACACCGGTTCAAGATCCGTGATAGGTTGCTGAACGATTGTTCAACCACAGGAGAGACGCCATGGCCGCCAAAACACCCGCCGCCGCGAAAAAAGATCCCAACAGCCACCTGCCTCCGGCCCTGAGCGCCGTTCTGGCGCAAATCCAGAAGGAATTCGGCGAAGGCGCCATCATGCGCCTGGGCAATGAAGGGGCCGTATCGAAAATCCCCGCCATTTCCACCTCCGCGCTGACGCTGGACATGGCCCTGGGCATCGGCGGCGTTCCCCGCGGCCGCATCGTCGAACTCTTCGGCCCGGAATCCTCCGGCAAGACCACCCTGGTGCTGCACATCATCGCCGAAGCCCAGAAAGCCGGCGGCCTGTGCGCCTTCATTGACACCGAACACGCCCTGGACCCCGGCTATGCCCGCAAGATCGGCGTGGACATCGAAAACCTGCTGGTGTCGCAGCCCGACTCCGGCGAAGAGGCGCTGATCATCGCCGACCAGCTCATCCGATCCAACTCCCTCGATGTGATCGTGCTGGATTCCGTGGCCGCGCTGGCCCCCCGCGCCGAGCTGGAAGGCCAGATGGGCGACTCCCATGTCGGCCTCCAGGCGCGCCTGATGAGCCAGGCCATGCGCAAAATGACCGGCATCCTCGACAAATCCAAGACCTGCTGCATCTTCACCAACCAGATCCGCGAAAAGATCGGCGTGATGTTCGGCAACCCCGAGACCACGCCCGGCGGCCGCGCGCTGAAGTTTTACTCCTCCGTCCGCCTCGACATCCGCCGCATCGCGGCCATCAAGTCCGGCGACGGCAAGGTGGTGGGCAACCGCACCCGCGTCAAGGTGGTCAAGAACAAGGTGGCCCCCCCCTTCACCGAGGCCGAGTTCGACATCCTCTACGCCGAAGGCATCTCCAAGGAAGGCGCCGTCATTGACGCCGCCAACGACCTGGGGCTCCTCGACAAGCGGGGCACCTGGCTGTCCTACGAAGGCCAGCAGCTGGGCCAGGGCCGGGATGCCGCCCGCGAGAATCTGCGCAGCGACCCGGATCTGCTGGCCAAACTGCGCGACGCCGTGATAGCGAAACACGCCGAACACTCGTCCAAGCCCTCCGGCAAGGAAGTCCCCCGCAAGGACGATCCCGCCCCGGAAAAGGAATAGCGGAAAAAGAGGTCAATCCGTGTAATCCTTGCAATCCGTAGCTGGCTGCTGGCTGCTGGCTGTCCGGCGGTTTCCCTCCTGCCCTATGCCCCCTGACCTCCCATACCCTGAACCCCGAACCCTGAACCCTTGCTTCTTATCTGTCCCCTGACCCCTGGCCTCTCTCCCATGTCCACCTCCTATTCCATCGGCTCTGTGTTCGGCATCCCGGTCCGGGTGCACATCACCCTGCTGATCTTTCTTCCGCTCTTTGCCCTCTCTTTCGCCCCGGTGGGCGGGCTCATCGGTCTGTTCTACGGCGCGCTGGGCGCCGTCGGCCTGTTCGGCAGCGTGGTTCTTCACGAAGTCGGCCATTCGCTGGTCGCCCGCGCCAAGGGGTCGCGCATCCTCGAAATCCTGTTGCTGCCCATCGGCGGCATGGCCCGCCTGAACCAGCTGCCCCGGAAACCCGCCGATGAAATCCAAACCGCGCTGGCCGGCCCGGCCGTCAGCCTGATTCTGGGCGTCCTCGGGCTTTGGCTGGCCCCGACAGTCTATGCGATCGATCCGGTTCTCGCCTTCTTGACGGCCGAACTCGGCCGCATCAATCTCTTCCTGGTGCTGTTCAACCTGATTCCCTCTTTCCCCATGGATGGCGGGCGCGTCTTCCGGGCGGCGCTGGTTCCCCGG
>JAHDSS010000600.1 GCA_018432565.1 Kiritimatiellia bacterium | reverse complement strand
TGCTGCGCGCCCTGGGCGTGAGCTGGTTCGACGCCGTCTGCCACGCCTTGACCACCATGGCCACCGGCGGGTTTTCCACGCACACCGCCAGCATCGCGGCGTTCGACAGCGCGGCGGTGGAGGGCGTCCTGATCGTTTTCATGCTGCTGGCGGGCATCAATTTTTCCCTGCACTACCGGGCGCTGCGCGGCGAATTCGCCCCGTGGTGGCGCGACGGCGAGGTTCGTTTCCTGCTCGGGGTGTTTGCCGGCGCCACGCTGCTGGGAACGGGCCTGCTGCATCACGCCCGCGCCGCCGCGGGGGCGCCCTGGGGCGGCACCCTGCGCGAAGCGGCGTTCACCTGCGCCAGCATCATGACGACCACCGGCTACACCACCGGGGACTACGACCAGTGGCCCGCCGCCGCCAAGGCCATTCTCGTGCTGCTGATGTTCATGGGCGGCTGCGCGGGCTCCACCGCCGGCGGCATCAAGGTGGGCCGCATCCAGGTCATGCTCAAGGCCGTTACCCGCGAGGTTCGCCTGTTCATGCAGCCCCAGGCCGTCATTCCCGTGCGCATGGGACGCAAGTTCCTTGGCGATGAAATCCTGCTGGCGATCCTGTCGTTCGTGGCGCTGTTTTTGTTTCTGATGCTGGTGGGGGTGCTGGCGATGATTCCGCTGACCCCCGACATCCAGACCGCCGCGTCATCGGTGATCACCTGCATGGGCAACGTCGGCCCGGGGTTTGCCGCCGTGGGACCGACCCTGACCTTCGCCGAGCTTCCGGACCTGGGCAAGGCGATCCTGACGCTGCTGATGCTGGTGGGGCGGCTGGAGCTGTACACCGTGCTGGCGATTTTCATGCCGGCGTTCTGGCGCAAATGAAGGAGCCGGCCACACGGTTTCCCTCGCTGGCGTCGAACGCGGCGCTGGCGGACGTGCAGGCGCGGCAGACGCTGGCGATGGGGCTGGTGCCGCTGGGGCTGGCGCTGCTGCTGATGGCGGCGATGGCGCCGGACCGGCCGCTGCCGGGGCTGTGGGCCGGGGCGGGGCTGGCGCTGGGCGGCATGGCGCTGATGTGGGGGCTGTGGCGGCGCTCGGGCCACCGGTATCGGCGCGGCTATTCCACCGTCCATTTCCTCGTGCGCTACCTGTTTCTCGTCCTGTGCCCCGCGCTGCTGTGGACCGTGTTCGGCGGCGTGATTGTCGAACTGGCCGGCTGGCTGCCGCCCGCGCTGCTGGGGGCGCTGCTGCTGCTGTATCCCGCCGGCCGCCTCCTGCAGGAGCGCGCGGGCCCCGATCCCGCCCGCACGCCCGGCCTCGACCTGGCGCGCGTCGTCTGCCGCCAGCTCCAGTTCGGTCTGGGCGTGACGGCGATGGCCGGCCTGCTCTCGGGCGCGATTCTCGACGCCCAGCGCGACTATCCGACCGATCCGACGCCGCTGCTGCTGCTGGTATGGCTGCTGACCCTGCTGGCCCTGCTCGCAGCCGTCGTGCAGACCGCTGCCCACGCCCAGCGCCTGTTCGGTCGCAAGGGGCATCCGCCCACCCTGGATGATCCGCCTCCCGCCGCCCCAAAGGCTCCCCTCCGCTTCGGCTCCGACCGATTTTAGCGCAAGGAGGGGAAGGGGCGGGCGCATCTGCGATTCGGTGTCGCCAGAATTGGCCCTCGTAGCGCGGGGCTCCCGTCCCGCGCGGTTCCCAGGACAGGATCCGCACGCGACAGAGCCGCGTGCCACGAAGGCAAGCCGTTACGTTCTTCTGACGCCCTTCTGACGCTAAGGGTGCACCGAATCGCAGATGCGCCCGGTCGGAGCGGGCGGAAGTGCAGCCTTGCCGTTTTTTCCTGATTCCAGTATTTCCTTTTCCCAGTTGTTCCAACCTCAAAGGCCCCATGCCATGTCCTTGACCATCCCGACCATCAAGTTTAGCCCGCACAAGGCGCTGCCCGAGCTGGAGCGTTTCCTGGCGCGTCCTCCGGTGGATGCCGCCGCCGAGGAGACGGCCCGCCGGGTGCTGGACGACATCCGCCGCGACGGAGACAAGGCGGTGCGCAAGTACACCCAGGAGTTCAACCGGGCCGATCTGCCGCCCGGCCGCTTTGCGGTATCGCGCGAGGAACAGCTGGCGGCCTCCGGGCAGGTGGATTTGGCTTTCAAACGGACGGCGTCGGAAATCTTTGCGCGCATTGTGCGGTTCGGCAAGGCGGGCATGCGCAAGGACTGGAGCATGGCGTCGCCGAAGGGCGGGGTGCTCGGCGAGAAATTCACGCCGCTGGAGCGCATCGGCGCCTACATCCCCGGCGGCGCCGCGCCGCTGGTCTCCACGGCGCTGATGAGCGTGACGCTGGCAAAGGTCGCCGGCGTGCCGGAAATCGTCGCGTGCACGCCCAGCGATCCCAAGGGGCGGGTGGATCCGTTTCTGCTGCATGCGCTGGAGGTGGCGGGGGCCACGGAGATCTACCGGATCGGCGGCATCCAGGCCATCGGCGCCATGGCGTTCGGCACCTCGACGATCCGCAAGGTGCAGAAGATCGTGGGCCCGGGCGGGCCGTACGTGACGGCGGCGAAGAAGCTCGTGTACGGCGACGTGGATCTCGACATGGTGGCCGGCCCCAGCGAGATCGCGGTGCTGGCCGACGAGACGGCGGCGCCGGCGCATGTGGCCGCGGATCTGCTGTCGCAGCTGGAGCACGGCACGGGCCACGAGAAAGCGCTGCTGGTGACGCCCTTCATGGCGATGGCCGCGAAAGTGCAGGCCGAGATGGAGCGCCAGATGGCGTCGCTGTCGCGGCGCGACGCCATTGAAAAGGCGGCGGCGGAGGGCGCGCTCTTCGTGGTGGTGGACCATCTCGACACCGGCATGGACCTCATCAACCGGTTTGCCCCCGAGCATTTCGAGATCATGACCAAGGAACCCCGCCGCTGGCTGCAGAAAGTCCGCAACGCGGGCGCCGTATTCGTGGGCGGATGGACGCCCGAGTGCGCGGGCGACTTCGTGGCCGGACCCAGCCACGTCCTGCCCACCGGCGGTACCGCCGCGTATTTCTCCGGGCTCACGGTCGATTCCTTCCGCAAGCGCACCAGCGTGGTGGCCTTCACCCGCGCCGATCTGCTCGAGACCCTGCCGCTCATCGAGGCCATGGGACGGGTCGAAGGGCTCGACAGCCATTCCCGCTCCGCCGGCATCCGGTTCGACGCCCCGCCGGGCTGAACGGGAACTCCGGAACCGAGAATCTTGTTTTGACAGGATTTACAGGATTCACAGGACGGAACCGCCGGCAGCCTTTCCTCTCGCAGAGATTCACAGCGCGGCAAAGCCGCAACCAAATTAATCAGAACTCATGAACTCATGAAAATGGAGAGGGGGATAAGCAGGAAAACAGGAAACGCAGGAAAACAAG
>JAHDSS010000301.1 GCA_018432565.1 Kiritimatiellia bacterium | reverse complement strand
TTTTTGTTTTGGAGTGCGGCGGGAAGGCGCGCAGCGCCGCCACGCCGCTTTGGCTCGAAACCGGAACAGCCCAACAGCCCAACAGCCGAAACTACGAAATACACGAATTACACGAAAGAACAGCCGAGGAATTTCTCACGCCAAGGCGCCAAGACGCAAAGGGAACAGCCAACAGCCGAAACTACGAAACACACGAATTACACGAAAGGGGAAGGTAGGGCGGTCTCGCCGAGACCGCCGGGATCGGACAGGCGAACAGCCGGTCTCTCGCCAAGGGCGCAAAGACCGCAAAGGTGCTTCTGCATTATCTAAAACCACTTGGCGAACTTGGCGTTCTTCGCGAGAGGGGGGTTTTGGATCGGACAGCCGGAACCGCCGAAACTACGAAACACACGAAAGGCACGAAATGGGGAAAGGTGGGGGATGTTTTAGTGGACGAGGTGTATTTTGCGCGATAGACTTGCGGCTGGAATGAGGAACAAATGGCACCCGTCCGCTCCATCTTGGAAGAACTGAAAAACCTGCTGCTGCCGGTTTTCGGCGAGCGCCTGCAGCAGGTGGTCCTATTTGGGTCCGTTGCCCGGGGGCAGGAGACGGAAGACAGCGACGTGGACGTTCTTGTGGTGTTGAACGACGTCCCGGCCTATGCGCAGGATTTGCGGCGGGCGCTGGTGGCCGTTTCGCGACTGGCCGATCGACTGGACCGCCGCATCAGCATCAAGCCGGTCCCTCTGGAGGAATACCGGAACGGCGACGGTCCCTTGCTGCGCGCCATCCGCCGCGAAGGCTTGGCGATATGATGGACTTCGTTTCTTCCGAGTTGGAGAAATCGCGCTTGGCATTGGCCGCCGCCAAGGTGGTGGTGCCGATCGATCCCAATTCCGCGGCCAATCGCGCCTACTATGCGGCCTTTCACGTTTTCACGGCGTATTTTGCATCCGTTGGCCAGTCCTTTTCCAAGCATTCCGCTTTGCGAGGAGCCCTGCACCGGGAGCTCGTTCGCGCGGGAATACTGGGAGAGAGCATCGGGCAGGATTTCGATTTCCTGATGGATCTCCGCGAGTCCGGCGACTACGGCGGGCTGGCACACGTCGTGGCCGCCGATGCCCGGGCGGCGATTGAATCCGCGGAGCGGATCTGTTCGGCGGTTCACCTGTTGCTGGGTCGGACGGAAGTCTGATCCGGCCGGCGTTCTATCCGCTCATTATGGGGTATTTTGCGGACTGCGGATCTCAGACATCGATTAGTCAAGAGGACGCTTCGCGTTCCCAGATCGATACTCTCCATCGCCCTCCGGCTGCCTGCTCCCATTCGCGCCAATTGTTCCGACCTCCGGCGAGTCGGGCCGAAACACGCGAAAGGCACGAAAAAGCAGGCGGGATGGGAAGGGGGAACAGCCAACAGCCGAAACTACGAATGGCACGAATTACACGAAAGGGGAAGGTAGGGCGGTCTCGCCGAGACCGCCGGGATCGGACAGCCCCTTCACCACAGAGGGCCACAGAGGAGCACAGAGAAACAGCCAGCATCGAGGGGTTGAACAGCCTCTCCGATCCGTTTCCCG
>JAHDSS010000148.1 GCA_018432565.1 Kiritimatiellia bacterium | reverse complement strand
GGAATCGGGTCGAACAGGATTTCCGCGCAGAATCCCGCCAGCAGTTCAAAGACCAGGACGCCCAGCGGGAGGAACACCCCCAGGATCCAGAGCATCACGGCGGTGCTGCGACCGAACCATTTCTGCAGGGTGGAAGGCGTGCGGGGCGACGAATTGCGGTGCGGGGCGGGGGGGATGGCCGGCGGGACGTCCGGGGTTGGACACTCCCGTGACGGTTTCAGCAGCGGCGGCAGTTCGGTTTCCACGCGGCCGGGTTCCACCTCGGGTTCGCCCGCGGCGGCGGCGCGGGATTCGATCAGCGCCTTCCAGTCGGAAAAGACCTCGTCGGGATCGGCGCCCAGCGCCAGCAGGGCGCCGCGGTGTTTTTCGCCATGGCGGTTGAACAGCTCCAGGGCTTCCGGATTCCAGGGGATCATGGTGCGCTCCTTTTCTTGGCCGTCTGGTGCTGGCGCTTCATTACCTCAAAGCGATCGTTCATCAGGGCGAGGATCTGGCGTCCGCGCGGGGTCAGGCCGTAGATCTTGCGGGCGGGGCCGTCGGGGGATTCTTCGATGCGCCGGACAGCCAGGAGCCCCTGCAGGCGCAGGCGGGAGAGCAGGGGGTAGAGGCTGCCCTCGGAAATGCCCAGGCCGGGGATGTCCTGCAACCGGAGCATGAGGCCGTAGCCGTGCAGTTCCTCGCCGGCCAGCACGTTGAGCAGGCAGGTTTCCAGCCAGCCGCGCCGCATCTGCGCCATCCATTGCGCGATGTAGGACGTGTTCTGGCTCGTCATCTCCGGCTCCGTTTCGTTTCCGGCCCTCTCCGCCCCCGCCCGGGGGGCGGCGGTCCGGTACCCTGCTCAACCATGTACCTTGTCCCACAAGGTACCAGGCGGCGTCAAGCGGTTTGTTGAGA
The DNA here is from genome assembly GCA_018432565.1 of Kiritimatiellia bacterium. Taxonomy (GTDB): domain Bacteria; phylum Verrucomicrobiota; class Kiritimatiellia; order CAIQIC01; family Lenti-01; genus JAAZFE01. The sequence goes on along the minus strand of JAHDSS010000148.1, from coordinate 1,298 downwards.
GGGGGGGCGGATTGTCGGGCGCCTCTGCGATTATGGCGCATGCTTATGTGGGTGACGAACCCGGCCTTTACGTCCCCCCACGGTCTTGTGCCGCGGGTGAATCAGGTCGAACAAGAAGTACACGCATTCAAGATCGGTTTAAGCTGCGCAATCATGCCCAGCCCCCCCCGGTCATGTCGAGCGAAGTCGAGACACTTGTCTCGACACCGCGGGATCTCGGCCCCATCCCGACAGTCAGCCTGCGGGATCAAGCCCAGATCCCTCGACAGGCTCGGGAGGACGGCCGATTGCCTTCGTGGCACGCGGCTCCTGTCGCGTGCGGTGGCTGGAGCGTATTACATTTTCGTGTAGCCGTTCCCGATGGAGCTGGGAATTGAATCAACAGCCTCGCGCCCAACGGACGCAGGTGCAACCGATCCGCCTTGCTGTAGCTGCGCCCGCTGGGCGCGGCTATGAATAGTTGAAAAACGTCTTGGGATCCGCGCGGGACGGGAGCCCCGCGCTACGAGGGCCGATTCCGACGACACCCGGTTGCGGGGGCGGCCTGTCTGACAAAACGCCGGACGTTTGCGGGCGGAGAGGGCTCCGCCGCCTCGCCTGCGGGCCGCAGGAAGGGCGGGTGGCAAAAAAAGCGCCGCCCGGTGGCGGGCGGCGCGGAGGCCGAAGGCGGCGCGGAATGATTACCGTTTGGCCTTTTTGGCTGTCTTCTTCACGGGTTTCCGGGCCGCGGCTTTCTTTGGCGCCTTTTTCACCGCCGCTTTTTTCACGGCTTTCTTCGCCGGGGCTTTTTTTGCCGTCTTTTTGGCGACGGGCTTTTTGGCTTTCTTGGCAGGCTTTTTGGCCTTTTTCGCGCCGGAGACCGGGGGCAGGGCGGAGACGTCGAGGACGCGTTCCATGGGATAGCCCATCAGCTCGCCCAGGGTGCCGGTGACGTCTTCCATGCGGTTGGTGAGCATCATGGCGGCGATGACGAACGGCTTGTAGCCGGCTTCCTTGTAGGTGGGGATGCGGTACTTTTCGAAGACGCTGGCGGAGACTTCGCCGGCCTTGCAGGAGACATCGGTGATGTCGGCGGGCAGGCAGTGCATGTAGAGGGCTTCGCCGCCCTTCGTGCGCTTCATCTTGGCTTCGTCGCATTCCCAGTTTTTGTACTCGGCGTTGTGCGCCAGGCACTGCTTCTCCAGCTCCTTCAGGCCGTCCTGGTCCTTGGCGCGCAGCAGGTCGGTGCGCTTCTGCATGACCTGATAGGGCGCCCAGGACTTGGGATAGACGATGTCGGCGCCTTCAAACGCTTCCTC
>JAHDSS010000132.1 GCA_018432565.1 Kiritimatiellia bacterium | reverse complement strand
CCCTGATTGGATGGGGGCACGGGGAATTGCACCCCGTGCCCCTTCCACACCACCGGACGTGCGGTTTTCCGCATCCGGCGGTTGAACCCGGCAAAGGTCATGGGGATGCCTTCGCGAAGTCCCATGGAATGACAAACCCGAAACGGTTCAGCGTGGCCTTGCTCAGAGCTTGATGCATCGCATGATAATGCGCGACGGCCCAAGCCCCGAACCCAGTATAGCCGATGCCCAGTGACCGCCCCTTTACTCCGAGGCGTTTGAGGGCGTTGATTCGGCCGAGCGGGGTTTTCCAGCGCAACCAAAAACATTTGCGCATGTGTCGGCGAATCCATCCGCTGAGGTCTTCCACTTCCCGCCGCCAGTCGGCGAGCTTGAAGTAGTTCCACCATCCGAGGATGTATTGCTGCCATTGTTCGCGCAATTGCTTGCTCGTCAGGCTTTGCTGGGCATCCCACAGTTCGCGCACCTTGTCCTTGAGGTTGCGGATGGCTTTGGGACTTACGCCGATGCGTCCGTCCGAATACAACCGAAACCCCAGCAGGGCGCTTTCGTCCACGGGACCGCTTCCGCTCTTTTCCCGGTTCACCGGAACCTTCAGATGCTTCTCGATCCAAGCCACCACGCTGGCCCGTATGCGCTCGGCGGAACGCGGACTCGATGCGAAGATGGCGACATCGTCGGCATAGCGCACGAACGACAGGCCGCGTTTCTCCAGCTCCTTGTCCAGCTCGTCCAGGTAGATGTTCGCCAGCAGGGGCGACAGCGGCCCGCCCTGCGGCGTGCCCTTCTGCCGTTTGTGCCGTTGTCCATCAAGCTGCTGCATGGGTGCCCGGAGATAGTTCCCGATCAGCCGAAGCAGCCGCTTGTCCCGGCTCTTTTGTCCCACCAGCCTCATCAGCCGGTCGTGGTTAACCTCGTCGAAGTAGCTCTTGAGGTCGATGTCCACCACCCACGTCTTCCCGGACTTCACAAAGCCGTTAGCCGCCCGGATCGCGTCGTGCGCGCTCCGGTTAGGCCGGAAGCCGTAGCTGTGGTCGCTGAACTCCGCTTCCCACAGCGGAGACAGTTTCTGATGGATGGCCTGCTGGATCACCCGATCCTGCACGTTGGGAATGCCCAGCACCCGCACGCCTCCTTGGGGCTTGGAAATCTCCACCGCGCGAACCGCCGCCGGACGGTATTCGCCCGCCAGCAGTTTCCGCGCGATCTTCTCCCAATGCTTTTCCAAGTGGGCCTGCGTCTGCGAGATGCCCATTCCATCCACCCCGGCCGCGCCATGGTTGGCTTTTACCGCCTGCCATGCCACCGCCAGATTGTCGGCTTGCAGTACCGCTTCGAGCGTTACCGCAACCATGTCTTCTTCATTGTGCATCATCTTGCGCCTTGGTTTGCCGGACAAGGAAACTGGAATGCCACGGGTCGGCTTTGCCCGGGTTCCACCGGACAGCCCCTTCCCCCGCGGGTCACCACCGTTTGGCGGCCTTCCCACCTTTCGACATCCTGATCGCCTCCTCATCCGAGTTCCTTTGGTTGGTGCACTCTCTTGGTTCTTCGGCCCTTCGCTCCTTCCGCCTTTCGGCGGCTCTCTTCACTACTACGGCCTCTGCTGACTCCTCTGGGACTCTCGCCCCAGAGGCCTCCCCAGGTAAGGTGCGTGAACAGTCGGCCCGCGCCGCCAGGCTCTACCTGATATGGCTTTCGGTAACGGTTGGATTTCGCGTTTCCTAGCACGCTCATCGCCCATATCCGGCCTCGCTGCCTGTTCGTGTTCCTGCGGTCGTGCCTTGGCTACGGACTTCTTTCAGCTCGTTCCCTCGCGGGCCCGGCCTTGTCTTTCGCTACGGTTGTCGTCACTCGTTCCGGTCAACTCCTTTCAGTTGACTTGCTCACGCCCATGCTGGGCACACTAGCTGCGCTCGCTGAGCGCGGCTGTCTCTTCCCGACCCGACGCGCCCAGCGGGCGCATCTACAGCCGAACCCCTCAACGCCTTCTGTAGCTGCGCTCGTTGAGCGCGGCGGCTGTTTCCTCCCGAGCCGACGCGCCCAGCGGGCGCATCTACAGCCGAACCATTCATCCCCCCTGTAGCTGCGCTCGTTGAGCGCGGCTGGCTTTCCGATCCGACGCGCCCAGCGGGCGCATCTACAGCCAATCCGTCCGTTCCCCCTGTAGCTGCGCTCGCTGAGCGCGGCTTCTTCCCGATCCGACGCGCCCAGCGGGCGCATCTACAAT
>JAHDSS010000307.1 GCA_018432565.1 Kiritimatiellia bacterium | reverse complement strand
TCCGGCCGGTGCTGGATCAACCGCCCCCGTGCCTGCGGCGGAAACACTACCTTCAAACCCTCATCGAATCCGACCGCGTCCGCTGACGCCTTCCTCAACGCCCCTGTATAGTTATTGCAATATGTATACAGAACGGCTTTCACCCGGCGCCGGTTGCCGGGCTTGAATTCCCGCCCCGGTTTGCTACCGTCAGTCCGCTCATGGACTCCGAACACAACCAGTTGACGACCGACATCCTGATTGTCGGCGCGGGGCTGGCCGGGCTGGCCTGCGCCATTCGCCTGGCCCGCGCCTCCGCCGGCGAAAAACAGATCCTCCTGCTGGAAAAATCCGCCCATCCCGGCGGCCATCTGCTGTCCGGCGCCGTCCTGCGCCCCGAAGCGCTGAAAACCATTCTGACCGATGACGAATATGCCGGCCTGCCCTTCGGCCCCGCCGTCCGCCGCGAGTCCTTCCATGCCCTGACGCCGCGGCACTCGTTCCGCCTGCCGTTTGTTCCGCCCAAAATGCGCATGAAGGGCCTGCCGCTGGTGTCCGTTTCGGCCCTGGGCCGCGCGCTGGCGAAAATCGCCGAGGATCTCGGGGTGGAACTCATGACCTCTCAGACCGCGGACGCGCTGGTGTGGGAAGGCGACCGCGTCGCCGGCGTTCGCTGCGAAGACGACCGGATCCTGGCGCCGGTCACCGTGCTGGCCGAAGGACCCGCCGGCCTGCTGACCCGCGAGCTGCTCGCCCGTCGCCCGGAGATGCGCGGGGCCAACGGCCCTTCGCATGCCCTCGGCTTCAAGGAGCTGATCGAAATCCCGGTCCGCCCCGGCTCCGCGGGCACCGTGGCGCATACCTTCGGCTTTCCCCTCGGCCTGGGCCTCTACGGCGGCGGGTTCATCTATCATGTGGACGACGCGCAGGTGGCCCTGGGCCTGGCCATCGCCCTGGACGGCGCCGATCCGGCCCCGCATCTGCACGAACTGTTCCGCGCCTGGAAGCGGCATCCCCTGGTGCAGGCCCACATCGCCGGGGGCAAAACCATCGGCTATGGCGCACGGCTCGTGCCGGAAGGCGGCTGGCATTCGCGCCTCCGCCTGCAGGCGCCCGGCGTCCTTCTGGCCGGCGATACGGCCGGGCTGGTGGATACCATGGAGCTGAAAGGACTGCATTTGGCCGTGGAATCCGGTCGCGCCGCCGCCGAAGCCATCCTGCGCGGCGCCCCGGTCCGCGACGACGACATCCCGTCGCTGGAAGGCCTGCGCCGCACCCCGAACTACCGCGCCGCCTTCCGCGCCGGCCTGCCCTTTGGCATGGCCGGCGCCGGCCTCGCCTGGCTCAGCGGCGGACGGATCCCCTGGGGCCGCATTCCCCAGCGCGACGAACGCGCCAGCCTGAAACCGATTGGCGGGCGCCCCCCCGTGGCGGCGGCCCCCGACAACGGACCGCTCGACCTCGGACTGGATTCGGATCTGTTCCTGGCCCACCTCCGCAGCCGGGAGGGCGCCGAACATATCGAAATCAAGGATGCGGCGAAATGCCGCGGGTGTTTCGACCTCTACGGCGCGCCCTGCCTGCGCTTCTGTCCGGCCGGCGTCTATTCCGCCGCAGAGGG
>JAHDSS010000446.1 GCA_018432565.1 Kiritimatiellia bacterium | reverse complement strand
CTGACATGCCGGATTATCCGTCAACCCAGCAGTTGTGGGCTCCATGGCGCATGGAGTTCATCCGCGCGCCCAGGGAATCGGGGTGTTTTCTGTGCCGGATCGCCGGCGGGACCCCGGATCAGGACGAGGACAACCTGGTGATTCACCGCAGCGGGGGAATGCTGCTGCTGCTGAACCGCTATCCCTACAACAGCGGGCACCTGATGGTGGCGCCCTGCCGTCACGTCGCCACGCTGGGGGAGCTGACGGGGGAGGAACGCCGCGCCCTGCTGGACATGGCCTGTCTGGGCGAGCAGCTGCTCCAGGCGGTGGTGAATCCGGACGGCTTCAACATGGGTATCAATCAGGGATCGGCCGCCGGAGCGGGGCTGAAGGAGCACCTGCACTGGCACGTGGTGCCCCGATGGGAAGGGGACACCAATTTCATGCCGGTGCTGGGCCGCGTGCGGGTGATGCCGCAGGCGCTCAGCGAAATGCAGGCGGCGTTGCGGGAGGCGCTGTCCCGCCGGGGAGGGCTCGGCTAGCCGGTCCCGGCTCGCCCCACGCCATGGCGGAACGCACGGTTCATTTTGACAACGCCCGCGAAGCGCAGGATTTGACGGGCCCGCGGGGGGACTACCTGCCGCCCATGGAGGACGCGTTCGGGATTCAGGCGGTCACGCGCGATCTCTGGCTCAAACTGGAAGGGCCGGCGGACAAAGTGGCCGCCGCATCCGCCTTCGTGGACAGCCTGCTGCGCGCCCGCAATTCAGGCCTGGCCCTGAGCCGGCATGCGGTGGATTACGCCCGGCAGGCGCATGTGGACGGGCGGGGAGCCGAACTCGACAACTTCATGGGCCTGCGCATTGATGTCGCGCCCGGCCGGGCGCCGGTTTTTCCGCGCACCTTCGGGCAGGCGGCGTTCATCGAGACCATCCGCGGCAGCGAACTGACGTTCGGGCTGGGGCCGGCGGGCACCGGCAAGACCTGGCTGGCCATGGCCATGGCCGTGTCGGCCCTGCTCAAGAACGAAGTGTCGCGCATCATTCTGACCCGGCCCGCGGTGGAGGCCGGGGAGGCGCTGGGATTCCTGCCCGGCGATTTGCAGCAGAAAATCCTGCCCTATCTGCGTCCGCTCTACGATGCGCTGCACGAGATGATGCCGGCGGAAGACGTGCCCGGCCTGGTGGAGCGCGGCGTAATTGAAGTGGCCCCGCTGGCCTACATGCGCGGCCGCACGCTGAACCGCGCCTTCGTCATCCTGGACGAAGCCCAGAACACGACCCGCGAGCAGATGCTGATGTTCCTGACGCGCCTGGGATTCGGTTCCAAGGCCGTGGTCAACGGCGACCTGACGCAGGTGGATCTGCCGCCGCACAAGATGCCGGGGCTGCTTGAGGCGGAGTTTCTGCTGCGCAAGGTGTCCGGGGTGGGGGTGGTGCGGCTGACCGCCGCCGATGTCGTGCGCCACCCCCTGGTTCAGCGCATCATTGATGCCTACAAGGGGCGCGAGCGCGGGGCCGGCAACGGGGAGGTTGCGCCGTGAAATTCCGCGTCCGCAAGAAGACCCCGGCGTCGAAACCGCGGCCGGTCCGGCCGTCGGGATCCCCGCGCCGCCGCGGGTGGAATGCCGTCATCAATTTCCTGATTCTGGCCGCGGTATGGCTGGCGGGGGTTGTGCTGCTGCATTTCGGCGGACCGCGGCGTCATGTGGGCCTGGCCGAAGGCCAGCGCGCTCCCGCCACCGTCGTGGCGGCCGTGGATTTCGACTGCGACAGCCTGGCCGCGACCGAGCTGCTGCGACGGCAGGCCGCCGAAGCGGTGGTGCCGGTGTTTTCCATCCAGATGGGCCCGCTGCAGGCCGCGTGGCGCACGCTGGACAAGCTGGCGGGCCGGGCGGTCAGTCTGCGGCGCGACATCGAACAGGCCGCGCAGCAGGGCGCCGCCGGGCCGATTCCCGATGCCGCGGCCGCGGCCGCGCGTCTGGAAACCGGATTGACGGTGGCTGCGGACCTGCTGGGCGTGCTGCTGCCCGGCGGGGATCTGGTCCAGTTGTTCCCCGGCGGCCGCGAAATGGATGCGCTGGCGGCGCTGAAGGAAAGCCTTCAGGAGGTCTGGCTGGCCGGCATCCTGTCGGATTCGGACCGCGAATCGGGGTTTCAGGGCATGGTGCCGGCCGGGACAATCGATCTGCTGGTGAAAGACGGCGACGAGCCGGAGCAGTTTCGCCGGGTGCCGCTGGCGGATCTGGCCTCCGTGCCCGAGGCCCTGGCCGCCTTCGTGGAAACCGCCCGCCGGCGCCTGGGCGAACTGGAGCTGGAAGTTCCCGCCCGCACGCTGGAGGAGCTGGTCCGTTCTTCCATGCGCCCCAATCTGGACTACAATCCGAGGCCGACCGAGGACCGCCGGACGGCGGCCCGGCGCGCCGTGCCGCCGTCGCGTATGACCGTGCGCGCGGGCACGACGCTGATGGAAGAAGGCGACACCGTCACGCCGCAGATCGTCGCCATGGTCGAAGCCTACAACCAGCGCATGGCCGCGCTGGAATCGCCCCGCGACCGGCGCCTGAAGCGGCTGGGCGACTCCGTTCTGCTGCTGATGGTGCTGGCGTTGTGCACGGCATGGCTGCACGGCACGCAGCCGGGCGCTTTCGCCAAACCCCGCCGGAAACTCTATCTGACCGCGCTGGGGCTGCTGGCGCTGGCGCTGGCCAGCGCATTCCGCCATGTCTCGGCGGGTCTGAACTGGATCCCGCCGTGGCTGGTTCCCTTCGCCATGCCCATCGCACTGCCCGCGGTGCTGGCCGTGCTGATCCTGGGTCCCCGGTACGCGCTGGTCGTCGGCCTCTGGAGCGCGCTGTCCGCCGCGCTGATCTTCGATCGCAGTTTTGAACTCCTGCTGCTGGGGCTGGGCGGCTCGACGCTGGCGGCGCTGCTGCTGCGCAAGGTGCGCAAGCGCTCGCAGGTGATGCGAGCGGGGCTGGCGCTGGGGCTGTTCGAGGGGGTTCTGGCTCTGGCGATGGCCGCCATGATCCGGCATCTGCCCGCCACGTTCCTAGTGCAGATGGGCACCGGCCTGGCCGGAGGCGTCGCCACCGCCATTTTCGCCCTGCTGCTGCTGCCCGCGATGGAATGGCTGTCCGGGCACACCTCCGGCATCACCCTGCTGGAGCTGACCGACATGAGCCACCCGCTGCTGCAGCGGCTGGCGATGGAAGCCCCCGGCACCTACCACCACAGCCTGCTGGTGGGGGCCATCGGACAGGCCGCCGCCAACCGCATCGGCGCCAACGGGCTGCTGGTGCACGTCTGCGCCAATTTCCACGACATCGGCAAGCTGTCGAAGCCCGAGTTTTTCAACGAAAACCAGCGCGGGGGCGAGAATCCCCACGACAACCTTTCGCCCAGCATGAGCGTGCTGGTGATCCAGTCGCACGTGAAGGAGGGCCTGACGCTGGCCAAGCGCCACAAGCTGCCCCGGCCGGTGTGCGAAGGCATCGCGGCGCATCACGGCACCGCGCTCACCTCCTACTTCTACCAACTTGCCCGGCGCTCGCTGCAGGAAGCCGGCCTGGCCGAGGATTCCGGTCTCGAGGCGTCTTTCCGCTATGAAGGGCCCCGGCCCTGGACCCGCGAGCTGGCCGTCCTGATGCTGGCCGACACCGTGGAAGCCGCCTCGCGTTCCCTGGAGAAGCCCACGCCCAACCGCATTGCCGAGATGGTCGAAACCCTGATGCGCGACAAGCTGCTGGACGGCCAGCTGGATCTCTGTCCGCTGACGCTCGAGGATCTGCATGCCATCCGCGAATCCTTTGTGTTTTCGCTCTCCAACATCCTGCATGGAAGGAGTCCCTATCCCCGTGAAGATCAGCCTGCACAACCGTCAGCGGGCGCTGCCGGTGCAGCCGGCGGCGCTCCGGCGGCTGGTCCGGGCGCTGGCGCGCCGGGCGTTTCCCCCTGACGCCCCGCCCCCCCCGGGCGAACTCGCGGTGCTGCTGGTGGATGACGCCGCCATGCCGGACTACAAGGCCGGCTGTTTCGGCGCGCGCCTCCAGACCGACGTGGTGGCGCAGGCCTATGCCGCCCTGCCGGGCGTGGCGCCCGCGACCGCCGAGATGATTGTGAACGCCGAGCGCGCCCTGGCCGAGGGCCGCCGCCGGGCCGGCGGTCCCGCCCGCGAACTTGCGCTCTATCTCGCCCACGGCCTGGACCATCTGGCCGGCGCCGACGACGACACGCCGGCGCGCCGCCGCGCGATGCGACGGCGCGAAACCGCCTGGCTCGATGCGGATCCCGCCGCGTGGGAGGGCATCACCGGCCCATGATCCTGAAGGACGAGGCCATTGCGCTGCGGCTGCATCCCTATGCCAACACGTCGCGGATCGTGGTCTGGCTGTCGCGCACCCACGGCAAGCTGGCCACCCTGGCCAAAGGCAGCCAGCGCGATCGCAGCCCCTTTCTCGGACAGGCCGACCTTTTCTACACCTGCGAAATCCTGTTCTACGCCCGCGAGACCCGTCATCTGCACATCCTGAAAGACTGCGCGCCGCGGGACATCCGCCCCGCGTTCCGGGCGGACTGGAAGGCCTGCGCCGCCGCTTCCTATGCCGCCGGGCTGCTGGACCGCGCGATGCCTTTCGGGCCCGCCCCCGCCGGGCTCTACGAGCTGTTGGCCGCCACGCTGGAACAGCTGGCCGTCCGGACGCCCGGCCCCGCGTTCATTCCCCGGTTCGAGCTGCGGGTGCTGCATGAACTGGGGCTGGCTCCCCGCTGGGACGTCTGCTCGCGCTGCCGGGCCGATTTGAACGGTGCGGCCCCGGCCCGCCTCGATGCAGCCCATGGCGCTCTCCAGTGCGAATCCTGCGCGGCCGGCCGCGGCCGTCCGGTGTCGCCCGCCGGCCGGCAGGCCATTCGCGGCATGCTCTCCGGGCAGCTTCCGCCGTCGCTGCCCGAGCGCGTCTTCCGGGAAGTCCGCGACCTGATGGGCGGCCTGCTGGAGCATCATGCCGATCTCGACGGCCGTTCCCGCGAAGTGGCTTTCCGCATCCTGGCCGCCGGGTGACGGGGAGCCTGCGCGCCGTCCGTCGGCCAGCCGTGGTGCAATGGGGCGGTCCGTTCGTTGAAAAAAATCACGGGAAAGCGCAGGGCTTGCCGGAGAGAACCGGGCGGGGATATCCTGGGGGGCATGAAGGCATCCTGGCAATGGAAGGAAGAGGGGGAGCTGAGCCGGAAGTTCAGCGACCGGGCGGAAGTGGCGGCGTACGACGAGCGGCACGGCCGGTTCCGGGACATCGAAGGGGAGGTGGCGGCGGCCCTGGCGGGGCTCGGAGCGGGGCCGGGGCAGGTCGTGGCGGATTTTGCCTGCGGCACCGGGGCGTTTGCGCTTCGCGCCGCGCGCGTCTGCCGCCGGGTGCTGGCGATTGATCTGTCGGCGGAGATGCTGGATTACGTGGCGTGGCGCGCGCGCGAGGCGGGACTGGACAACATCGTCTGCCTGCGCGGCGGCTTTCTGACGTACGTCCATGAAGAAGCGCCGGTGGATGCGGTGCATACCAGCCTGGGCCTGCACCATCTGCCGGACTTCTGGAAGGCGAAGGCGTTGGCCCGGCTGGCGGAGATGATCCAGCCCGGCGGGCGGCTGCATCTGATGGATGTGGTGTTTCAGCCGGAAAACCTGGAGACGAACATCGGGGCCTGGCTGGGCCAGTCCGAGGCTCAGGGCGGACCGGAAGTGGCGGAAAGCATTCGCACCCACCTGTCCCGCGAGTATTCCACCTATGACTGGATTCTGGAGGGTCTGCTGGAACGGGCCGGATTCCGGATTGACCAGGCGACCTCAAAGGGCGGAGTGCTGGGAGACTACTTCTGCACCCGGGCGGGATAAGCGACATTCCGCGCCAGTCCCTCTTCTCCGTGTGTATATAGTTATTGCAATAACTATATAAACGAACTGGCGGGCCGTTTGTCTCGGTTATTATTATAAGCGAGACAGATTGGCGGGGGGGGGTGAACCGGTGTTTCCGGATTTTCCATGGCATGGAAAAATTCCGGCGCGGTTT
>JAHDSS010000196.1 GCA_018432565.1 Kiritimatiellia bacterium | reverse complement strand
GCCGTCCTCTACACCCTCCTCGGCGACTGGAAAACCGCCCACGAGTGCTACACCCGCTCCGAGGAACTGGCCCCCTACCGCTATGAACGCTATCTCAAGTGGGCCGAAGCCATGTTCCGCCTGCGCCAGTACCGCCACGCCAAAATCCAGATGAACCGCTGCCAAACCTACATGCCCGACGATCCCGAAGCCCTGGCGCTGCAGGAACAGATCGACGCCAAGATGCCTTCGCAGCCGGCCGCCGCCGAACCCGACGACGACCAACCCTCCCGACGCTTCCCCTGGGAATACCCCCCGTCCCGGCGCCTCCCGCCCGCGGCGCGGCGCGGTCAATCCGATCCGCTCAGCCTGCTTCCCCGCCCCCGTCCGGCACGGACGGTTCGGAGCCGCTCTCGGCGCGGTCCACCGCCCGGCGGAATCCGGCTTCCTTCGCCCGCCACATCACATAGGCCGTCATGGCGTACGGCAGCAGCAGCAGCGTGCGCGTCTCCCCCGTCAAGCGCGACAGCTGCGCCAGCAGCGTCGGCACGCCCGCCTCCAGCAGGCCCGCGCGGTGAAACAGCCACACCAGCGCCGTCACCGTGCAAAGGCTCATCCCCGCCACCATGCCCGCCCCCGCCTTCGCCTCGCGCCGCAGCGCCGCATCGCCCAGCCCGCGCGCCGCCTCCCCCGCCAGCCGGTTCAGAACCACCAGCAAAACCACCAGCGCCAGATAGTGCCCCCCCGCCTGCACGGCGAAAAATCCCTCCATCGGCCACACGCTCCACCACACCAGAAACGGCGAGAGGTACGCCGTCGCCAGCGCCAGCCCCGCCGCCTGCCCCGTCCGCCGCCGCCAGCGTCCCGTCAGCTCTCCGGCCGACCGCAGCCGCCACAGGCCGTGCCCCACCGGCAGAAACGACGCCACCGCCACCCCGATCATCACCCGCACCGGCCAAAGACCCGCCAGCGCCGCGGCATGCGCCAACGCCATCGCCGGCATCCCCCAGAACAGGCTCGAAAACCCCCGCGACACCTCCAGCCACTGCGCGCCCGCTCCCGGATCCTGTTCCCGCCTCATGACCGCCCGCCCCCCATCAGCGCGTCCAGCTCCGCCAGCAGCCCCGCCAGAAAACGCGCTTCCCCAAACTGCTCCGCATGGACCCGGATCGCTCCCGCATCCCAGGACAGCTCCTCCGCGCGCGACACCGCCTCCGCCAGCGCCTCCGCCGTCTGCTCGCCGAAAAACACCCCCGTTTGCCCCGCCACCACCGTCTCCAGCAGCCCCCCCCGCCCGTAGGCCACCACCGGCTTGCCGCACGCCTGCGCCTCCAGCGGCACGATCCCGAAATCCTCCTCCCCCGGAAATACCAGAAACCGGCAGCGCCGGTACAAGTCGCGCACGCCCTCGTCCGGCACCCGCCCCAGAAACTCCACGTTCGGCGCCGCCAGCTTCCGCAGCGCCTCCAGCTCCGTGCCCGCCCCCGCCACCTTCAGCGGAAATCCCGTCTGCGAGTATGCCTGCACCGCCAGATCCACCCGCTTGTACGGCACCAGCGCCGACACCACCAGGTCATAGCCGTCGTCCCCCCCGCGCCCGTCCGGCGTGAAATACTCCGTCGCCACCGGCGGATACACCACCGCCGACTCCCGCCCGTAATATTCCCGGATCCGCCCCTGCACGTGCCCGCTGATCGCCACAAACCGGTCCACCCGCCCGCTCGCCTCGCGGTCCCAGCGGCGCAGCCGCGACAGCATCACCTCCAGCGCCGCCCGCTTCAGCCGGTTGTTCCCGAAATACTCCGCCTGCAGCGACCACGCATAGCGCATCGGCGTGAAGCAGTAACACAGGTGCTTCGCTCCCGCCGGCGGCACCAGCCCCTTCGCCACGCAATGGCTCGTGCTCAGCACCAGGTCCGTCCCCGCCGCCACCCGGAACGATTCCATCGCCCGCGGAAACAGCGGCAGAAACCACCGGTAGTGCTCGCGGAACAACGGCCACCGCGCCAGGCCCGATTCATGCACCGTCCGGTTCCGGATCGCCTCCGACACCAGCTCCGGCCGGAACAGCAGCGTGTACAGCTCCGCCTGCGGAAATTCCCGGCAGATCAGATCCAGGCAGCGCTCGCCGCCGCGCATGCCGTTCAGCCAGTCGTGCGCCAGCGCCACGGTCCAGTTCCGGCTCATGCGCCCCCCCCGTACACGCGCAGCACCGCCTCCGCCGCCGCCCGCCAGGTAAACGCCGCCGCCCGCGCCAGCCCCGCCTCGCGCAGCCTCGCCGCCGTCCCCGCATCCGTCAGCACCGTTTTCAGCGCCGCCGCGGCTCCCGCCGCATCCTCCGGCGGCACCATCCACGCCGCCCCCCCCGCCACCTCCGGCAGGCTCGCCGCGTTCGAACACACCACCGGCGTTCCGCACGCCATCGCCTCCAGCACCGGCAGCCCGAACCCCTCGTATTTCGACAGCAGCGCCAGCACATCCGCCTCCTGGTACGCCTTCACCAGCCCCGCCTCGTCCAGGTACCCCGACCACTCCACCCGGTCCGCCACCCCCAGCCGCCGCGCCGTCTCCGCCGCTTCCGGATACCGCGCATCCGGCGACCCCACGATCCGCAGCCGCGCCGCCACCCCTTCGCCCGCCAGCCGCGCAAACGCCTCCACCAGCCCCGGCAGATTCTTGTACGGATCGCTCCGCCCCACGTACAGCACCGTCTTCGGCCCCCCCCGCGCCGACGGCTTCTCCCCGCCCGGCCGGTACCGCGCCTCCACCCCGTCCGGCGCCACCACGATGCGGTCCCCCGGCACCTTCAGCCACTGCACGATGTCCCGCTTCGCCGACTCGCTCCCCGTCACCACCGCGTCCGCACGCCGCGCAATCTCGTGCATCAGCCCCCGGTACACCGGATACAGCCTCGTCTTCAGCGCCCGCGGCGTGAATTCCGGATGCACCAGCGGAATCAGATCGTGCATGTTGCACACGCACCGGATCGCATGCGGCCGCCGCCGCGGAAACGCCGGCAGCGGCACCATGAAATTCGTCGAGTGATACACCGTCACCCCCCGCTCCCGCAGCAGCCGCGCCGCCGCAAACTGCCCCCGAACCGAAAACACCCCGTGCGGCAGCTCCGCGAATTCGACATGCGCCTTCCCCGCCAGCCCCGCCTCCCGCTCGATGAACCCCCGCCGCTCCGCATCCCGCACCAGCACCAGAAAATCCACCCCGCCGCCGATCTCCCCCAGCTGACGCAGCAGCTCCAGCGTGTAGCGGCCGATTCCGCTCAGCTCGCGGAACACCCACCGCGCATCCACCGCCACCCGCTGCCTTCGGCTCGAATTCATTGCGCGCAGTCTAGCCGCCGCCCCCCCGCCGAATCCAGCCCATTCTGCCGGAGCCGATTGAGGATTGCCTCCCCGCCCCCCCCGTCCTATCCTGCCTGCATGTCCATCCATCCGCCCATTTCCCCGGCCACCCGCCTGCGCGTTCTCCGCCTCGGGCTCCGGCGCGCATGGGGCTCCTGGAAGGAACGCACCCGCGGCGGCGAATACGCGTTTCTGCTCGTCACCGCCGCCGCCATCGGCCTCCTCGGCGGCCTCGGCGCCGTCGCGTTCGAAGCCGCCATCCACCTCGTTCAGCTCGGATGCTGGAACGCCGTCGAACCCGCCGTCGAATTCCTCCGCGACGCCTCCCCCTGGAAAATCGCCCTCCTGCCCGCCTTCGGCGGCCTGCTCGTCGGCCTCATCACCACCTATTTTGTTTCCGAAGCCCGCGGACACGGCGTCCCCGAAGTCATCAAGGCCGTCGCCCTGCACGGCGGCTTCATCCGCGGACGCGTCGCCATCGCCAAAACCCTCACCTCCGCCGTCACCATCGGCACCGGCGGCTCCGCCGGCCGCGAAGGCCCCATCATCCAGATCGGCGCCGCCATCGGCTCGCGCGTCGGACGCTTCCTCGGCCTGCCCGCCCGCCGCCTGCGCACCCTCGTCGGCTGCGGCGCCGCCGCCGGCATCGCCGCCACCTTCAACGCCCCCATCGCCGGCGCCCTCTTCGCCGTCGAAGTCATCCTCGGCGAATTCGGCGCCGTCCAGTTCGGCCCCATTGTCATCTCCTCCGTCCTCGCCACCGTTGTGGCCCGCGGACTGCGCGGGAACCAGCCCGTCTTCGCCCCGCCCGCCTGCACCTTCGCCAGCGCCTGGGAACTCATCCCTTACATCCTCCTCGGCCTGCTCTGCGGACTCGCCTCCTGGGCCTACATTCACCTCAACCAGTCCGCCGGCCGCTTCTTCCAACGCCGCCCCCGCGTCCCCGTCTGGATCCGCCCCGCCCTCGGCGGACTCCTGGTCGGTCTCCTCGCCCTGGCCCTGCCCCATATTCTCGGCGACGGCCACTGGCTGGCCAACAATGCGTTCGCCGGACGCTATTCCGTCCATCTGCTCCTGCTGCTCGCCCTCGCCAAAATGCTGGCCACCGGCTTGACGCTCGGCTCCGGCGGCTCCGGCGGCGTCTTCTCCCCCGCCCTCGCCATCGGCGCTCTCCTCGGCGCGTGGCTCGGCACCCTCGCCGCCCCCTGGCTCGGACCTCACTTCGGCGGCATCGCCGCCTATTCCCTCGTCGGCATGGCCGGCCTCGTTGCCGGCTCCATGCTCGCTCCCCTCACCGCTATCCTGATGGCCTTCGAAATCACCTCCAACTACGACATCATTCTCCCCGTCATGCTCGCGTCCATCCTCAGCACCGTGCTCGTCGCCCGCCTCACCGGCCACCTCTCCATCTACACCCTGCATCTCGCCCGTGCCGGCGTCCCCGTCTTCAGCGGACGCTCCCCCGACCTCCTTCTCTCCCGCCATGTCCGCGAATTCCTGCGCCCCGCCCCCGAAACCATCCCCCCCGACGCCCCCGCCCGCGCCCTCATGGACCGCATGCTCGCCTCCGAAACCGCCCAGTTCTACGTCGTGGATGCCGACGGTCTCCTTCTCGGCACCATCCCCCTCGCCGATGCCCGGCGCGTCCTGCTCTCCCCTCCCCAGCTCCTCGACATCCTCCGCGCCGAAGACGTCATGCGCCGCGACATCCCCCACGTCCAGGCCGATGACACCCTTTCCGCCGCCCTCGCCCGCTTCGCCTCCATCCGCCTGCAGGAAATCCCCGTCGT
>JAHDSS010000199.1 GCA_018432565.1 Kiritimatiellia bacterium | reverse complement strand
GGGCACGTCGGTCCTGGTGCCCGTGAAGGCGGGGCGCCTGGCCATGGGCACCTGGCAGGGGATTTTTCTGTGCGAATTCGACGGACCGCGGACCCGCGAACTCTGGCTGACGCCGGTGAAGGAGGCGTGATGAGGGGACAGAGGACAGAGGACAGAGGGCAGAGGGACAATATCCAATATCCAATATCCAATGTCCAAGAAGGGGGGGGCGGGGGACAGAGGGCAGAGGACGGAGGACAGAGGGCAGGGGACAGAGGACAGAGGACGGAGGACGGAGGACAGAGGGCAGGGGGCAGGGGACAGAGGACAGAGGTCAGGGGGCAGAGGGACAATATTCAATGTTCAATGTCCAATATCCAATATCCAATGTCCAAGAAGGTGGGGGGCAGGGGGCAGAGGGTGGAGGAGCAATATTCAATATCCAATATTCAATGTTCAATGTTCAATGTCCAAGAAGGGGGGGGCAGAGGGCAGAGGGCAGGGGGCGGAGAAGGCCGGGGACGGAAGACAGGAACTTCCTGTTTTCCATCATTCCATGTTTCCAACATTCCATTTTTCCTCCATTCCATTTTTCAACCGCGGAGATGGGGCGGGGCGGGAAAGGCAGGCGTGAGTATGCGTAGGACCGGATATCGGGCGGCGGCGTGGGTCGCGGCGGTGGCGCTGCTGGCGGCGGGGTGCGGCGGCGGCGTGACGCCGGAGAAGGACTATCAGGCGGGCCTGGCGGAGCTGCGGGCCGGGCGGCTGGAGGCCGGCCTGGCGCGGATTGAATCGGCGCTGAAACGGGCGCCGGACGCTCCGTTTGCGGCCGAGGCGCACAACTGGCTGGGGCTGGCAAACCGGGAACTGGGGCGCGGGCCGGAGGCGATGAAGCACTTCGAGACCGCCAGCGGGCTGGCCCCGGCGGCGTTTGAGCCGATCTACAATCTCGGCTGCCTGGCCCTGGAGTCGGGCGACATGTCGCGGGGCATCTCCCTGCTGCGGCGGGCGGCGGACGTGGATCCGAAGGATACCAAGTCGCTGCTGCATATCGGCGAATGGACCACGCGCAACGGGCGGTGGGACCTGGCCAGGCGGATGTACTACGAAGCGCAGAAGCGCGACGGGCAGTCGGCCGAGGCCGCGGCCGGCCTGGGGCGCATCGCCCTGCTGGAGGAGAACCTGCCGCAGGCGGAGACGTTTTTCATGCAGGCGCTGGAAATGCGCAAGGACTACCCCCCGGCGCTGTACAATCTCGGCGTGCTGCATGCGCTGATGGACGGCCACGGCGAACAGTCGCAGGAGTATTTCCGCCAGTACCTGCTGGCGGCGCCGAAGGGCGCGCGCGCGGCCGTGGCCGTGGCGCGCATCGGCGGGCAGACCGTTGAACAGACGTCGTTCGGCCCGCCGGAGCCGGCCGGGCCGAAAATGACGGCGGGCATTCTCTGGGCGCAGGCGCAGGAGGCCCTGGCGTCGGGCGATTCCGCGACGGCCTATCTGGAGGCGATGCGGGCGCTGGAACTGGCCCGGGAGGGCGGCGACGTCGCCCAGGCCGGCGAAATCCTCCGGCGGGCGGTGGACCTGTTTCCGGACCGGGCGGAAGTGCAGCTGGCGGCGGGCGAATTCCGGCTGGCGCAGGGCCAGCCCCGGGAGGCGCAGGAGGCCCTGCTGAAGGCCCAGGCCCTGGAGCCGGAGAACCCGATGGTGCTCTTTGAACTGGCGAAGGCCTCGGCGGAACTGGAAGAGTACGACACGGCCGTGATTTCGCTGCGCAAGCTGGTGCAGCTGGAGCCGGGCAATCCGGATGCCCTGTGGACGCTGGCGGACACCTATGGCGACAAGCTGGGGATGACGGGCCGGGGCATTTCGGTTTATCGAGAATTCGAGAGGCAGTTTCCGTCCGATTCCCGCGCGGGGGAGGTCGGGGAGCGGATTCAGGCGCTGGAGGCGGCGGCTGTTCCCCTGCCGCCGCTGGAACCTTGAATGGCGCCCAACCCCAAGGAGCCGACATGAAGAAGAGGGATGAAGTGGAAACGGCGGCTCTTCCGATGCGGAAGGTCGGCCCGGTCCAGGTGACGGGATCCGAGGGCGCCATGGAAGTGCGGGTGCCGCTGGCGACGTTCGAGACGCCGCTGTGGCCGTCGGTCGAGCGCGGGGCGCGGGTGACGGCGCACGCGGGGGGCATTTGCGCCACGGTATTCGACGAGGGCATGACGCGGTCGGTGCTGGTGGAGGCGCCCGATGCGCCGGCGGCGCTGGACCTGGTGCGGTTTGTGAAGGCGCAGCGGAGAGCGCTCGAGGACAGGGCGGCGGGCACGAGCCGGTTCGCCCGGCTGAAGGAGGTGCATATCGAGGTGGTGGGGCGCCTGGTATGGATCCGCTTTGCGTTCGACACGGGCGATGCGGCGGGGCACAACATGACGACGCGGGCGGCGGATGCGCTGCTGGCGTGGATTCTGGAGCAGCGTCCGGAGTGCGCCTACGGGTCGGTGTCCGGCAACCTGTGCTGCGACAAGAAGGCGTCGGCGGTGAACGGCCTGCTGGGACGGGGCAAGCGCGTGGTGGCGGAGACGCGGATTCCGCGCCGGCTGGTGGAGCGGTTTCTGCATACGACGCCGGAGAAGATCGCGGAGCTGAACGTGCGCAAGAACTGGATGGGGACGGTGCTGGCGGGGGGGGTGCGCAGCGCCAATGCGCATTTCGCGAACATGCTGCTGGCGTTTTATCTGGCGACCGGACAGGACGCGGCGAACATCGTCGAAGGCTCGCAGGGATTCACGATGGCGGAGGCGGAAGGGGAGGAGCTGGTGTTTTCGGTGACGCTGCCCAACCTGATCGTCGGGACCGTGGGCAATGGCAAAGGGCTGCCGTTTGTCGAAGAAAACCTGCGCGGGCTGGGATGCCTGGAACCGCGCGAGCCGGGGGCCAACGCCCGGCGGCTGGCGGTGATCTGCGCGGCGGCCGTGCTGTGCGGCGAGCTGTCGCTGCTGGCGGCGCAGACGAATCCGGGCGAGCTGATGGCGGCGCACCTGACCCTGGAGCGCGGCGGCTAGTGGCTGAAGACCAGGTCATTCTGGTGGACGAACAGGACCGCGAGATCGGCACGCTGGAGAAAATCGCGGCGCACGAAGGGGGCGGGGTCCGCCACCGGGCGTTTTCGGTGTTTGTCGCGGATCCGGGCGGGCGCTGGCTGCTGCAGAAGCGCGCCGCCGGCAAGTATCATTTTCCCGACCTGTGGACCAACGCCTGCTGCAGCCATCCGCGGCCCGGGGAAGGCACGGAGGAGGCCGCCCACCGCCGCCTGCGCGAAGAGCTGGGCGTTGATTGCCCGCTGACCGAGCGGTTTCACTTTGAGTACAAGGCCGAATCGGCGGCCGGGGGGTTGACCGAGCACGAAGTGGACCATGTGTTCACGGGGGTGTTCGACGGCGAGGTGAAGCCGAACCCGAACGAAGTGGGCGAGGTGCGCTGGACGGCGCCGGCGGACCTGGAGCGCGAGGTGAGGGAGAATCCCGGCGCGTTCACGCCGTGGTTCAAGATTGCGTTCGACCGGGTCCGGGGCCTGTTGCCGTGAGTCGTGCATAGGGGAGCGGCCGTTGAACATGGGGCAGGCTGTTGCCGGGATGACCGTCCCCTCTTGCGCGCCTTCGCCCGACAGGAGCGCCGGATGATTGTCCGGGAAGGCCCGGCGAAATACTTGATTTTTCCGGATGCGCCGCGGGGCGGGACGCGCTAGGATTCGAATCTGGACACAAGGAGCAGCACGGATGAAGACAACCGGTTTGGACGGGCTTTGGCAGGCGGGGCGGGATTTTCTGGGGGTTCGCTATCCATTGATGTGCGGGGCGATGACATGGATCAGCGATTCGACGCTGGTGAAAGCGGTGGGGGCGCAGGGGGGATTCGGCTGTCTGGCGGCGGGGAACATGCCGGGGGAGGCGCTGGCGGAGGAGATCCGGAACTGCCGCGAAGGCAGCGACGCGCCGTTTGCGGTGAACCTGGTGACGATTGCGCCGAATTTTCCGGCGCACAAGGAGGCGGTGCTGGCGTCCGAGGCGCCGATCGTGATTTTCGCGGGCAACTTCCCCAAGAAAAACGACGTGGCCCAGATGAAGGCGGCGGGCAAGAAAGTGGTGTCGTTCGCGTCCACCGATTCGATCGCGGAGCAGATGGTGCGCTTCGGGGTGGATGCGCTGATTCTGGAGGGCAGCGAGGCGGGGGGGCACATCGGGCACGTGTCGCTGATGATCCTGCTGCAGCAGGTGCTGTTCAAGAATCCGGGGGTGCCGGTGTTCGTGGCGGGCGGCATCGCGACGGGGCGGATGATCGCGCACATGCTGCTGATGGGGGCGGCGGGGGTGCAGATGGGCACGCGGTTTGTCATGAGCGAGGAGTGCCATGCGCATCCGAACCTGAAGGCGCGGTTTGCGAAAGCGAGGGCGCGCGAGGCGATGAGCACGCCGGAATACGACAAGCGGCTGCCGATCGTGGCGGTGCGGGCGCTGAAAAACAAATCCACCGAGGAATTCGGACGGCTGCAGCTGGAGCTGCTGCAGCAGATGAATGCGGGGACGCTGGGTCATGCCGAGGCGCAGGTCAAGGTGGAAAGCTTCTGGATGGGCGGGCTGAAGAAGGCGGCGGTGGACGGCGACGTGGACCGCGGCTCCTGCATGGCGGGGCAGAGCGTGGGGCTGGTGGACAAGGTGCAGCCGATGGCCGAGATTTTTGCGGAACTTCTCGGCGAAGCGGAGACGGAGCTGGAGGCGGTCAAGGCGCGGCTGGCGACGATCGGGTGAGAACGGACCTGATTCACCCACGGGGCAAGCCCGTGGGGGTCTGAGACGGATGCAGCCACGGGGCCAGACACGAGCCCGTGGGGGGCTGGAGTCGATCCTGATTCACCCCGGCCGCGAGGGCATGGGGGCGTGGGGGTCGCCCTGTTTCCTGCCGGGACGTTTTCGCATGCGCAGGCCGTGGATGCCGGGGTCGTAGCGGTCGGGGTGGATCAAACCGGGGGCGGGGAGGGGATCAGGCCGAGGAGGCGGGCGGCGCGGGCGGGCTCGATGCGGTAGCGGGAGCCGCGGCCCTGGAAAAAGTGGTGTTTTTCGATCATCGAGAGGCCCAGGGCGGTGAGGACGAGCTGTTCGCCGGTGGCGGAGTCGGTGAGGACGACATCGCCCTTCTCGAAAACGCCGTCGCCCTGGAAGGGGGAGGGGATGCGGCCCATGGATTCGTGGGCGACGGCGGTGAGGCCGGGGCGGATATCGACTTCGCCGCCGAGGGCGCCGCGGGCCTTGTCGAAGGCGTCGCGCAGGGCGGCGAGCAGGCGGGAGACGGGGACATCGAGTTCGCGGAGGGCATGGAGGTCGGCGGCGATGATTTCGTCGACGGGGCGGTGATCGGTGCCGAGGAAGCCTTCGCCGGAAAAGCGGGAGGCGCCGAGGCGTTCCTCGAGGGATTTGTCTGCGGGTGTTTCTTTCATTTCAAGACCTCAATATCCAATATCCAACACCCAATGTTCAAGGAAGACCCCCACGGCCTTGTGCCGTGGGTGAATGAGGTTGGAATGAGATGGCCGGGCAGAGCAGAACTGATTCACCCTCCCCGCAAGGGGGAGGGGGTCTGAAATCTGTTTGCCACGGGTTTGTCATTCGTTGTTGGGTCGGCAGTCAGGCGAATTTATCGTAGAAGATGTTTTCCTCGGGCATGCCGTTGGATCGGAGGACGGCGACGGAGGCATCGATCATGCCGGGGGAGCCGCAGAGGTAGGCTTCGTGCTGCGAGGCGTCGGGGAAACGGCGGGCGACGACATCGGTGATGAGGCCGCGTTCGCCGGTCCAGCCGGAGTCGTCGGGCTCCTTGGAAAGGGCCGGAACAAACGTGAACCAGGGGCAGTCCTTTTCGAGCTGCCGGAATTCGTCCATGAAGAAGAGGTCCTTCTGGGTGAGGGCGCCGAAGAAGTAGGTGGCGGGGCGGTGGGTGATGCCTTTTTCCTTCATGTCGCGGACGATGGCCCAGATGGGGGCCATGCCGGAGCCGCCGGCGATGCCAATGAGGGGGGCATCGGTGTCGGAGAGATGGAAGAAGCCGTAGGGGCCGGAGAAGTTGAGTTCCTGGCCTTCCTTCAGGTGGTCGAAGACCCAGGTGGTGCAGATGCCGTCGGGGACGCGGCGAATGATGAGTTCGAGGTGATTGCGGTCGGAGGGGAGGGAGGAGATGGAGTAGCCGCGCATGACGGAATCGCGGCCCTTGTATTCGGCGGACTCGAGCTGGACATACTGGCCGGCTTCGAAAGTGATTTCGCCGGGTTCGAGGAGCTGCATGCGCAGCTCGACGATGTCGTGGGTGAGGGGTTTTTTGTGGAGGAGTTTGGCGCGGAAGCGGGAGACGTTGAAAAGTTCGTCGGGGATTTCGATCCGGAGGTCGCGGCGGACCTTGACCTGGCAGGCGAGGCGGACGCTGGCCTGGCGTTCCTCGGGGGAGAGGTAGGGTTCCTCGACGGGGCCGATCATGCCGCCGCCTTCGCGGACGGTGACCTTGCAGTAGGCGCAGGAGCCGCGGCCGCCGCAGGCGGAGGGGATGAAGATGTTGTTTTCGGCGAGGGAGGAGAGGAGGGAGGAGCCGCCTTCGACGGCGAGGTCTTTGCGGCCGCTGTTGACGTCGATGTGGCAGGTCCCATAGTTGAGGATTTTCTTCTCGGCGAGCAGGAGAAGTCCGGCGAGAACGAGCCCGCAGGCGAGGAGGAAGCCGACCGAGATGGCGATTTGGGCGAGCATGGGGGTCAGATCTTGATCATGCCGGAGAAGCCGATGAAGCCGAGGGCCATGATGCCGATGATGATGAGGGTGATGCCGGGGCCTTCGAGGCCGCGGGGGAGGGCGGCTTCGTTGATGCGTTCGCGGATGGCGCCGATGAGGGTGATGGCGAGGAACCAGCCGAAGCCGCCGCCGAGGCCGAAGGCGAAGGCCTGGAGGAAGGAGTAGGGCTTGTTGAGCATGAAGAGGGAAATGCCGAGGATGGCGCAGTTGACGGTGATGAGCGGGAGAAAAATGCCGAGGGAGTTGTAGAGTTTTTCGGAGACGCGCTCGATGATCATTTCGACGAGCTGGGTGAAGGCGGCGATGACGACGATGAAGGTGATGAGGCGCAGGTAGTCGAGGCCGAGGGGAAGCAGCAGGTACTGGTAAACGAGGTAGTTGAGGGCGGAGGTGCAGGCGGTCACGAAGATGACGGCGGCGCCGAGGCCGAGGCTGGTATCCACCTTTTTCGACACGCCGAGGCACGAGCACATGCCGAGAAAGCGCGCGAGCAGGATGTTGTCGGTGAAGGCGGCCGAAACGAAGATCAGCGCGAAGGAGGCGAGCAGGGACATGTCGGCGAGGGGGGTCATTTGGCCTCCTGCTTGACGAGTTTGGCGCGGGCGAACCAGGTCATGATGGCGAGCATGAAGAAGGCGCCGGGGGGCATGACCATGATGGTCCACTGGGTCCACCAGAGGTCGCGGGCGGGCAGGGCGAAGCCGAGGAGGGTGCCGAAGCCCATGATTTCGCGGACGACGGCGATGGAGATGAGGACGGCGGAGTAGCCGAGGCCGCAGGCCAGGCCGTCCACGAGCGAGGGCAGGGGCTTGTTCTGGCTGGCGAAGGCTTCGGCGCGGCCCATGATGATGCAGTTGGTGATGATGAGGCCGACGTAGGGGCCGATGAAACGGTGGATGTCGGGGGCGACGGCCTTGATGAGGATGTCGATCATCATGACGTAGGAGGCGATGATGACGACCTGGACGATCATGCGGATGCGCTTGGGGATGTGGTTGCGCAGGAGCGAGACGGTGAAGTTGGTGAGGGCGGTGGCGAAAATGACGCCGAAGCACATGAAGAGAGTGTTGGCGAGCAGGTTGGTGACGGCGAGGGCCGAGCAGATGCCGAGGACCTGGCGGTAGATGGGGTTCTCGCCGAGGAGGCCGTCTTTGAGGATTTTGGTGTAGGGGGAGGGCATGGGGGTCAGAGGAGAGAGGGGGGGATGTTGGAAGGGTGGAATGTTGGAAGGGTGGGGCGGAGAAGAAGGGGGGAATGGAATGGTGGAATGGTGGAATGATGGGGGGGCGGAATTCGACGTCCCGCAACCGAAATCGGATTGTCCCAATAGTCCATCATTCCAATATTCCAGTATTCCATTATTCCACGTTCAGTTTTCGGATCTGGTCGAGTTCGTCGTTGAGGAAGCGACCGAGGGCCATGGAGGTCTGGGTGGCGCCGGTGATGGCGTCCACGCGGTTTTTCGGGTCGGGGTTGGGAGAGGCGCCGACGACGAGGCGGTCGCCGCGGGGGTTGTCCCAGTCGATCTGCAGGCCCTTGAACTGGCCGGTGAACCAGGGCTCTTCGATGCGCGCGCCGAGGCCGGGGGTTTCCTTCTGGTCGAGGAACTGGATGTTCAGGATGGTCTGAAGGTCGGGGGAGAGGACGAGGATGCCTTCGATGCGGTCCCAGAAGCCCATGCCGCCGAACTCGAAGCCGAGGCTTTCGTGTCCGGGGGTGATGCGGCGGTAGAGGGCGCGGCCGTCCAATTCCTCCGCGACGAGGTGTTCATCCACGGCCTGCTGATAGGCGTCGGCGGATTGGCCGTCGACGGGCAGGTCGAAGGCGCGGCAGAGGACGCGGTTGCGGTGCAGGACGGCGTTCTTCGCGAGCAGGCCTTGGGTGGCGGCGTTGACGATGGCGATGCCGGTGCCGAAGACCAGGCAGATGGCGGCCATGAAGGAGAGAACATAGACGGGGGATTTCTTGTTCACGCCTTGGCCCCTTTTGAGTCTGCCCGGTCGACGCCCGGGCCTACAGGTTTCGAGCCTGCCCGGTCGACGCCCGGGCCTACAGGTTTCGAGCCTGCCCGGTCAGGGCCCGGGCCTACAGGTTTTGAGCCTGCCCGGTCGACGCCCGGGCCTACAGGTTTTGAGCTTGCCCGGTCAGCGCCCGGGCCTGCAGGTTTCGAGTCTGCCCGGTCGACGCCCGGGCCTGCAGGTTTCCGGCGCGCCTGGAAGCGCTTGATCCAGAGGTCGAGGGACGGGGCGAGCATGTTGCCGATGAGGATGGCGAAGGCGACGCCGCCGGCAAAGACGGCTTTGTAGCGGAAGAAGACGATGAGGGCGCCGATGGCGGCGCC
>JAHDSS010000443.1 GCA_018432565.1 Kiritimatiellia bacterium | reverse complement strand
GCCGCGCCTCCTCGCGCTTCAACTGCAGGCTCTTGCGCCCCCGGGCCTTCTCCCGGATGCCCTTCAGCAGCAGCAGGTACATGTCCCGCAGCGCCGCCGCCTTCTCGAACCGCATCTCCGCCGCCGCCGACGCCATCTGCCGCCGCAGCTCCTCCAGCGGCTCCCGCCGGTCCCCGTCCAGAAACGCGCAGGCCGCCGCCACCCGCCCCCGGTAGGCTTCCGGCGTCACCTGGCCGATGCACGGCGCCGAACAGAACCGCACAATGTCGTTCAGGCAGTGCTTGTGGTCCTCCGGCCCCGGCACCCGCGGCGAACACCGACGCAGCCCGAACTGCTTCTCGATGAACTCCAGCGACGCCCACGCCGCGGCCGATGACGCGTACGGCCCCCAGTATCGCGCCCCGTCCTCCTTGCGCAGGCGCACCGCATCGAACCGCGGAAACGGATCGTTCTCGTTCACCCGCAGCAGCAGAAACCGCTTGTCGTCCCGCAACAGCACGTTGTAGCGCGGATGATAATCCTTGATCAGACGGCTCTCCGTCAGCGTCGCCTCCGCCTCCGATTTCAGCACCACGAAATCCAGGTCGTCGATGCTGCGGATCAGCCCGCGCAGCTTCGGGTCCGCCTTCGCGAACGTGCCGCGCCGGAAATACGACCCCACCCGGCTGCGCAGGCTCGCCGCCTTGCCGATATAGATGATCTTCCCCTGCCGGTTGCGCATCAGGTACACCCCCGGCCGGTCCGGCAGCCCCGCCAGCTTCGCCTTCACCTTGTCCGAAAACCGAATCATGACGCCCCCATTCTACCACCCTCCCCGCCGGTTTCCACAGTTGGTTGATGGTTGGTGGGGGCCACAGAGGCGCAAAGAGAAAACAGCCCAAGACGGTTAACTACGAAAGACACGAATTACACGAAAGGGAGCTGAAGACAATAGCGCACTTGCCCGCCCGTGGCGGGAGGGACGCAAAAGGCACGCAAACGTCCCGACTCTGCAAGAGTTCGGGATCCGTGTCCATCCGTACTACTATCCATCAACTTCTTGTTATTCATGCACGTTTTTCGTTCCAACACATTGCCCACATACAAGCTGAGATGTTCATTTTATGGGCAAGCCAAACGAAAACCCTCATGGCCACCAAAAACACCAAAAGACACAAAGACTACATCGCATAGGTTGTTGATTTCCATTCAAGGCTCCCCTTTTGTGGCTTCTCGTGTTTTTCGTGGCCCTGCTTCTTTGGTTGCGGCTTTGCCGCGCTGTGTGTATCCGTGGTTGGCTGTTCCGGCTGTTCCCCTGGCGTCTTTGCGCCTTGGCGTGAGAAATTT
>JAHDSS010000547.1 GCA_018432565.1 Kiritimatiellia bacterium | reverse complement strand
CGGCGCGTTCGTCAGGCTGGTGCAGCCCTCGAACATATACTGGCAGCAGTAGTTGGCCAGATTCGTCGCCGCGAACGCGGGGGCGGTCGCCAGGCTGGTGCAGCCCTTGAACATGCTGTTGCAGGCGTAGTCGGCCAGCGTCCCGGCGGGAAGCCCGGGCACGTCCGTCAGGCCCGTGCAGCCGTTGAACATGTCGCGGTAGCACTCCTTGGCCAGCGTCGCGGCCGGCAGGGCGGGCGCGGACTCCAGGCGCGTGCAGCCGGAGAACATGCCACGGTAGCAGCCCTCGGCCAGCGTCACGGCCGGCAGCGCCGGGGCGTTGACGAGCCACGTCCAGTTCCGGAAGAGGTTGCCGAAGCAGTCGGCTCCCATGGCCGGATGTGCGCCGCCTTCCACGGTCGGGTAGTCGAGCAGGGTTTCAATGTTGCCGGAGCAGACGACCGGCGCGGTGGCGTTGAGGTTCCAGCCGAACATGGACGAGCCGACGCAGGTGTTGTTCGTGCCGCGGATGTGGAGGCGGTAGTCGCCGAATCCGCCCAGCGCCGCATCCGCGCCGGTGGTGGTGAGCTCATGCCACTCCGCCGCGTCGGTGGAGTATTCAACGACCCCTTCCCAGTACTGGACCTGAGGCGTGATCTTGAACGCGTTCGTGCTTGCGAACGTGAGGTACGCGGTCGAGACCGGCGGCGTGGACGGCGTGTAGTAATACGTCGCGCCGATCGCCGGATCGCCGGTGAACGTGCCGCCCGTGCCCAGGAGCATGTTCTGGTTCCAGGCTATGGCGCCCTCGTCCTGCGCGTCGGCGGGGATGCCCCAGATCGGGGCGGTGCCCGTCTCGTGGAGCGTGACGCCCGTGCAGCCGTTGAACATGGCATTGTAGCAGGCGGTGGCCAGCGTCGTGGCGGGCAGTTCCGGCAGGCGCGTCAGCGCCGTGCAGCCCTCGAACATGTTCGCGTAGCAGTGGCTGGCCAGGGTCGTCGCCGCCAGGGCCGGCGTCTCCGTCAGGCCCGTGCAGCCGCTGAACATCTTGTGGTAGCACTGGCCGGCCAGCGTGGTCGCCGGCAGCGTCGGCGCGTTCGTCAGGCCCGTGCAGCCCGCGAACATCGCGTAGCAGCAGTAGCTGGCCAGATTCGTGGCCGGCAGTTCGGGCGCTTCCGCGAGGCTTGTGCAGTCCTTGAACATGGAGGCGTAGCAGGAGGTCGCCAGCGTCCCGGCCGCCAGGGCCGGCGCGTTCGTCAGGCTGGTGCAGCCCTCGAACATATACTGGCAGCAGTAGTTGGCCAGATTCGTCGCCGCGAACGCGGGGGCGGTCGCCAGGCTGGTGCAGCCCTTGAACATGCTGTTGCAGGCGT
>JAHDSS010000270.1 GCA_018432565.1 Kiritimatiellia bacterium | reverse complement strand
GCAAACAGTGCAAAAGGCGCGCAAACGCGGAAAGGGGAACCAGCAGGAACACAGGAAGGAACCCGGGAAATCTTGACCACGAAACTCACGAAGGACACGAAAAAGGGATTGGGAAGAACGCGGCGACTTTCCCCGGATCGGAATCCCATAAACCGGCTGTTCCTCTGTGCCCTTTGTGGCTTCTCGTGTTTTTCGTGGCCCTGCTCCTTTGGTTGCGGCTCCGCCGCGCTGTGTCCATCCGCGTCCATCCGTGGTTGAATTGGCTGTTCGTTTTCTTTTTCCCCCGCCCGGTCACCGCCCGGGCCTACAGAAATCCAGCCCTGTAGGCCACCGCGCCGAGGTGGCTGAACATTGGATATTGAACATTGAATATTGAAACCGGTTGCAGGTTTACCGGACCTCGGACCTCCGACCTCCGACCGCGGCCTTCGCCCCGCCCAGAGCCTGCCCATCCAGCCCCCCCCCCCGTTGGAAAGCAGATCCAGATGGGAATGTGCACCAAATCGCAGATGTGTGCGCCCCCGCCCGGTGGCCATCCGAATTGGATATTGGATTTTTACCCATATGGAAGTAGGATGGCCCGGTGATTGATTCTGTTCATTTCCGCGACATGCTCCAGGAACGAGAAATCCGGATGGAGTGGGTGCTGCGGACATTGGACCAACCAGATCGAACGGAAGAACGGGCGGATGGCACCAAACACTATTTGAGGAAGATTGCGGAGCGTGATTTGCGCTGGCTCCGGGTGGTTGTGAACGTCGCGTCGACGCCCCCCAAACGCGTTACCGCATTTTTCGACAGAAGGTTGAGGACAACACCATGAGAATCAAAGTCGACAAGAAAACGGATGCCCTTTATTTCCGTCTGGACGAAGCCCGAGTGGTTGAATCGGAAGAAGTCCAACCGGGGGTCATCTTGGATTTCGATGAAAACAACCGGGTCGTCGGCGTGGAATTTCTTGGCATTTCTCTGCGCGCAACGCCCAGCGAACTCTCGACCATGCAATTCCAGACGGTATGAGTTGAGGGTTGCAGGTTCCTGGTTTCAGGTTGCAGGTTGAAGGTTTACCGGACCTCGGACATCCGACCTCGCCCCTGCCCTGAGCCCGTCGAAGGGTCGCCGTCCTCCTGTCCCCTGTCCCCTGTCCCCTGACTACTGGTTGCGGGTGAGGAATCCTATCGAAGCGGATCGATTTTCCCGATAGGTTCTTGCTTTTGGGCTTGGTCCCAGTTGGCCAAAAGTTCTTTCTGATGGAGGGCGGCCCACTCGATCACCAGCCCAAGGGCCCGCGCCGGTAGATGGCCGGCAAACGCTCTCAGGGCGCGAATATCCACAAGGGCCACATCTGCCCCGTAAACCGCGTGGAAATGAGGAGGCTGATGATCGGCCCAATACATTTTGATTTCGATTCCGAAAAATCTGGAAATCTCAGGCATGGGCCAACTCGTTATTTAAATTTGGGAAAGCTTCGTCTGGGTTTTTCCCGGTCAGTTTCAAGTAGAGCGAATCCGGGCAAAGGTCCACCCCCCCCGGCCATACCAAGTCCCCATCTTTTCCAATCGCCACACGTCGGAACAAAGCATAATCTTTCCAAGCGGCGAACACTCCGCGGCCGGCCAAACTCGACAAATCAACCACGCCGTGCGTTCCGTCCGTAAAAGTCAGGTCCAACTGATAATGGTCCAACACAACGACCTGTTTTGCTTTGTTCATGCATTTTCCTCCGTCACAACGCTAGGCTACTCCAATCGTTTCCGAATTCAAGGTAGTGTTCAGAAAGTTCTGCAAAAAGGAAAGGTCATGGTAATTCCTGTGTAGGTCAACAAACCCGGTCCAGAAGGACCAGAAAGGAAGAACCATGACCAAGAAGAACCATAGCATTTCTCGAGAGGAATTGAAGCAGGTGTTGACGGAAGACCGTGATTTTCTCAAGCCATTGATGCAGTTGGTGCTCCAGGAGGTACTGGAGGCCGAGATGGATGAGGCGGTTGGGGCAAGCAAAGGGGAGCGGACGTCGGAACGCCGGGGATATCGTAGCGGG
>JAHDSS010000552.1 GCA_018432565.1 Kiritimatiellia bacterium | reverse complement strand
TGAAAACGATCAGGACGCCCTCCACCGCCGCGCTGTCGAACGCCGCGATGCTGGCGGTGTGCGTGGAAAACCCGCCGGTGGCCATGGTGGTCAAGGCGTGGCAGACGGCGTCG
Source organism: Kiritimatiellia bacterium (assembly GCA_018432565.1). Taxonomy (GTDB): domain Bacteria; phylum Verrucomicrobiota; class Kiritimatiellia; order CAIQIC01; family Lenti-01; genus JAAZFE01. Next base: position 15,041 of record JAHDSS010000552.1, on the reverse strand, counting down.
AACCAGCTCACGCCCAGGGCGCGCAGCAGCAGCAGCAGCACGCCGGTCAGCAGGATGTACACGCCCCAGAGCATCTTGGCGGTGGACGCCACGCGCGGCTCGATGCGGTCCTTGGAGGGCCCGGGCATCTCGGCGCGGTAGAGCTGCATGCCCCCCACCCCGGCAAAGGGCAGAATGGCCACCACCAGGATCAGCACGCCCATGCCGCCGATGAACTGGGTCAGCGCCCGCCACAGCAGCAGCCCCTTGGGCAGCGCCTCGAGATTCGTCAGGACGGTGGCCCCGGTGGTCGTCATGCCCGAGATGGTCTCGAACAGCGCCGCCACGGGGGTTTCCGCCGCGCCGGCCAGGTAGAAGGGCACCGCGCCGGCCATTCCCGCCAGCAGCCAGCCGAACGCCACCACGCCCAGGCCGTCGCGGCGCGACAGCTCGCGCGGACTGCGCGTGAGAACCCACAGCACCGCCGCGGCCGCCAGCGTACCTGCGGACGAACCGGCCAGCGCCTGCCACGCCGCGGCCGGCTCGCCGTGCAGGAACGACACGAGACCGCATCCCCCCATCAGGGCTCCGACCACGGCCAGCAGCCAGGCAATGACATGGAATACGCTCTTGAAATTCATCGGGGGGCCGCCTGAGCTGCTCCGTTCACGCGCTGAACAGCGCCTCCATCTTCGGCATCGCCGCCGGCAGGCAGTACGCCACCACGCGGTCGCCCGCCGCCAGCGCCAGATCCCCCGTCGCCGTGCGCACCTGCCCGCCCCGCAGCGCCGACACGATGATCACCCCGTCGGGAATCTGCAGGTCCTGGATCGCCTTGCCGGCCCATTTGTGCCCCGGCGACAGCTTCAGCTCGATCAGTTCGCCCGGCAGGCGCGCCAGGATCGCCGCGGCCTGCACGTTCTTGCCCCGCACGAAATGCAGGATCGAATTGATCATGGCCAGGTGCGGGTCCACGATGCGGTCCAGCAGGCGCAGCTGGTTGACGATGCCGATGTATTCCTTCTTGCCCACCTGCGCCGCCGTGAAGCGCGCACCGTACTTCTCCGCCACCAGGCAGCCGATGATGTTGTGCTCGTCGCTGCCCGTCGAGGCCACGTAGGCCATGTCCTCGGCCTCGCCGATGCCGGCGAGGGTCTCCTGGTCCAGGGCGTCGCCCTTGATCACCAGCGTCCGGTTGAGTTCCGCCGAGCAGAGATCCGCGCGGTCCTCGTCCTGCTCGATCAGCACGATCTGCATCCGGGAGCGCTCCAGCATCCGCGCCAGCTGCAGGCCCAGCTCGCCGCCGCCCGCGATCACCACGCGCTGGAACCGCTTGTGCTCGGGCCATGCCCACTGCATGAAGTCCGCGATGTCGTCGGGCTCCCCCGCGAAATACACGTCGTCGCCCACCAGGAAGGTCGTGTCGCCGTGCGGCGTCATCACGTCGTCGCCGCGCACCACGGCCACGAAGCGGATCTTCCGCAGCCATTCGCGGCTGGCGAAGTTCTTCAGCGAATAGCCCAGCAGGGGGCTGTCCATGTGCACCGACATGCCCACCACCATGACCCGGTTGTCCAGCAGGTCCGCCACCTCGATGGAACCCGGCAGGCGCAGGACGTTGTAGAGGTCCCGGGCGTATTCGTCGTACTGGTTCACCAGCCGGTCCACGCCCAGCCGCTCGAAATGGATGTGTCGGCTGGCGGAGTAGGATGACGACGACACCCGCGCCACCGTCCGGCCCACGCCCCGCGCCCGGGCGAAGATGCACGCCAGGATGTTCGTGTCGTCCCGGTCCGTCACCGCCACCAGCAGATCCGCCCGCTCGATGTCGGCCTCCTCCAGCACCGAGGGGTCCGCCCCGTTGCCGTGAACCGTCATCAGGTCCAGATGGGTGTCCAGCTCCGCCAGCGCCTCCTCGTCGGAGTCCACCACCACCACGTCGTGGTCGTCCTCGCAGAACTTTTCCGCCAGATGGGCGCCGGTCTGGCCCCCGCCTATGATCAAAATGCGCATGGTTTTCTCTTTGCCCTCGAACTGTCCACCCATTATCCAAATCCCCCCACCCCATGCAAGGGCGAAGGGACGGCGGGAAAAGGGGTGAACAGCCGAATGAACCACAGAGGGCCACAGAGGGGCACAGAGAAATCCATGAACATCGAGGTCATAGGACATGAAATCCATAACGCAAGAGGCGCAAGAGACAGATTCGATCCCCGGGTTGAATGGGTTTGAATCCGTTCAATCCGTCCCGACTCTCCAGAGGTCGGGATTTGTGTTTGGCTGTTCGATCCAAAAACTTCCTCTCGCAAAGAGCGCCAAGTCCGCCAAGAGCTTTGAGATAATGCAGAGGCGTCTTGGCGGTCTTCGCGTCCTTGGCGAGAGGACGGCTGTTCCCCTCTTTTTTTCGTGCCTTTCGTGTGTTTCGTAGTTCGGCTGTTGGGCTGGTTGGCTGTTCCGGACCTCGGACCTCGAACCTCCCCCCCTCCCCCCGCTTGCCAAGCCGCCCCCCCCGTGGCAAGGTGTCGGCATGTCTTTTCCCTTCTGGAAAATGCACGGCGCGGGCAACGATTTCATCCTGCTCGACGACCGCGCCGAAATCTTTCCCTGCGGCGATGCCGCCCGGATCCGGCGCTGGTGCGACCGGCGGCGCGGCATCGGGGCCGAAGGCCTGATCCTGATTCAGCCGTCGGCCGCCGCCGATTTCCGGATGCGCTTTTTCAATCCCGACGGCACGGAAGCGGACCTGTGCGGCAACGGGGCGCGGTGCGTGGCCCGGCTGGCCCGCGAAATCGGCGCCGCGCCGGACGATATGCGCATCGAAACCGCCGCCGGTCTCGTCCGCGCCGAACTCCTGGCCTCCGGCGTCCGGATCCACCTGCCGCCCCCCCGGAACTGGCGGCTGGATCTGTCCGTGGAATGGCAGGGCCGGATCCTGCCCGTCCATTCTGTCCATACCGGCGTGCCCCACGCCGTCTGCTTCGTGGAGGACCTGGCCCAAACCGACGTGGCCGCGCTCGGCGCCTTCCTCCGCCGCCATGCCCTGTTCGCCCCGGACGGCACCAATGCGGACTTTGTCCAGGTCACCGGCCCGGATTCGCTGTCCATCCGCACCTACGAACGCGGCGTCGAGGCCGAAACGCTGGCCTGCGGAACCGGCATCGCCGCCGCCGCCCTCGCGGCGGAACGGCTGGGCCGCGTCCGTTCCCCCGTGCGGGTGGCCGCCGCCGGCGGCGATTCCCTCGTGGTGCAAACCGACCCCCTGACGCTCGCCGGCCCCGCCATGTTTGTCTTCCGCGGCGAACTCCCCGCCGATTGAAGGCCCTCCCCCCCCCGAAAAAATCGTTTGCGCTGGCGGGGCGGGTAGGCTATGGTGCGCGGACTTTTGCTGGTGGCCAGCCGCCGACCCCATCGTCTAGAGGTCAGGACACCAGGTTTTCATCCTGGTAACACGGGTTCGATTCCCGTTGGGGTCGCCATTTTAGAAGTGATTGAACGCAAGGAGTGACATCATGTCCCGCAATGCACGCAACAACGATACGACCCGCCCGCGCAAGAGCGGAGCCGCCCGGAACCGCCGCCTGCTGGAACACCGCCGGCGCCTGGTGGCCCTCGGCGTTCCCGAGGCCAAGGTCATGCAGATGGACCACGCCCGGATCCGCATGCTGATCGCCAAGCCCGCCCTGATTCCCCAGTACGTCAAGTAAGACCCGTCCCGGGCTCCGTTCTCTCCGCCCGTCCCTTCGCCGGGACGGGCGTTTTGCGTTCCAACACCCGGGCGGAGTTTGACAGCGGGGACGGACCGGGGGAAAGTATGCGCATGAGTCCGTCGGAAACCTATCGCTATCTGTTCGGCCCGGTGCCCTCGCGGCGCCTCGGGCTGTCCCTGGGCCTGGACCTTAATCCCCTCAAGGTCTGCACGGAAAACTGCGTCTTCTGCCAGGTGGGAGCAACCACGGAACTGACCCTCGAACGACGTGAATGGGTGCCGACCGCCGACGTGCTGGCGGAATTCGACCGATGGGCCGGGACGGGCGGCCGCGCCGATTTCGTCACGCTGTCGGGTTCGGGCGAACCCACGATGCATTCGGGCTTCGGCGACATCCTGCGGCATGTCCGGGCCGCCGGCGGTTTCCGCACCGCCCTATTGAGCAACGGATCGCTCATGGCGCTGCCCGAGGTGCGCCGCGACGCCGCCCTCGCCGACGTCGTCAAGGTCACGCTGAGCGCCTGGGACGAAGAGTCGTTCCGCCGCATTCACCGCCCCGCGGAAGGCCTGAGCTTCGACCGCCTGCTGGCGGGCGAGCGCGCGCTGCGGGAGGAATTCCGCGGGCAGCTGTGGGTCGAAGTGATGCTGCTGCCGGGCTACAACGATTTGCCGGATCAGGTGCGGGCGATCGCCGAGCGGGTGGCCCTCGTCCGTCCGGACGCCGTGCACCTGAACACCGTGACGCGGCCGGCCCTGGCCGGCGTGGAGGTTCCGCGCGTGCCGGAAGCCTGGCTGCGGACCGTGGCCCCGTGGTTCACCCCCGCCGCGGACATTCCCGTGTTCGCCGGCCGCACCCCCGCGCCGGGCAGCCTGTCGGACCGCGCCTGGATCGAACTGCTGGCGCGCCATCCCCTCGCGCTGGACGCCCTGGCCGCCTCGGCCGGCGTGGAAATTTCCGCCATCGAACGCCGGCTGGCGCCGCTGGCCGCCGCGGGGCAAATCGTTCTGGAAGATCATCACGGCGTCCGCATGGCCCGGGTGGCCTCTCCATGAGCACGGCGGTCCGCCAGGTCCGCGTGCGCTACGAAGGCGCCGTGCAGGGCGTGGGGTTCCGCTACACCGTCCAGCGCCTCGCCGGAGACCTCGGCGCGGCCGGCCGCGCCGAAAATCGGCCGGATGGTTCCGTCCGCCTCCTGGCGGAAGGAACCGAAGACGTCCTGAAGCAGCTGCTGCTGCGGATCCGCGTATCGCGGCTCGGCGACGGCATCGAGCGCGAACAGATCGAATGGGGCCCCGCCGAGGGCCTGACCGGCTTCCAGATCCGCTGATCTCCCGTCGGTGGGAAGCCGGAGCCCGTGGTCTCCGGATGCTTCGGTGGCGACACCGGCAGTCTTCGCACCTTCGGCGTATCTGCGATGGGGTGCATCCGTGGCGTCATAAGGACGTAACGGCTTGCCTTCGTGGCACGCGGCTCCTGTCGCGTGCGGGGGGCAGGATCCGCGCGGGACGGGGGCCCCGCGCTACAAGGGTCTATTCTGCCGATACCCAATCGCAGATGCGCCCTCATGCCCGGCGGCGCCAAAGATTGGCTTTTCCCGTTCCATGCCCTGCGCTATCGTCGGCGTCATGAAAAGCGGACTTCGTTTTCTCGGTCGAACCGTACACGGCTTCGTCCTGCTGGCAGGCGGCGCGGCGCTGCTGGGAACCGCGATTCAATTCACCCCCCTGCCCTGGCGGGCCTACCGCTGGCTGGGCGAATGCCCGAATCCTTCCGCCGGTCCGCCCACGCACATCCTGGTGATGGGCGGCAGCGGCATCCCGGGAAAATCCGGCCTGATGCGCACCTTCTACGGCGCGGAGGCCGCCCGCCGGCATCCCCGGGCCGAGGTGCTGGTGGCGATGCCGCTGACGGCCGGCGAATCGGATGCCTCGCAAGCCTATCTGGAGGAAATGGAGCAACGCGGCGTGCCGCCCGAACGGATGCGCATTCTGCCCGACGGCTCCAACACCCGCGAACAGGCGATGCGGCTGGCGGAACATCTGGGCGCCGGCGCCGCGGAGTCGTCGGTGCTGATCGTCAGCGATCCGGAACACATCCGCCGCTGCGCCGCCGCCCTGCGCAAGACCGGCATTTCCCAAGTCGCCGCCCTTCCCGCGCATTCGCTGTCCATTGATGATCCCCTGCCCGGGCGCCCCCCCGCGCCGCCGCCCCCCGTCCCGCCCACGGCCCCGGAATCCCCCGGGACGCCCCCGGACCACTCCCGGTCCGGCGCCGGTTCGTCACCGGTGCTGAGCTACCAGTTCTGGAACCACCTGCACTATTCGCTGGATGTCCTGCGCGAATGGACCGCACTGGCGTATTACCGCTTCCGCGGCTGGATCTGACCCCCCCGCCTCTTCCCCCGTTCCCTCCGCGTCAGGAAATCTCTTTCGCGGCGCACTCGGTTTCTTCGCCGTGGAAGATCAAGTCCACCCGCCGGACCGTCAGGCCCGTCTCCGCCTCCACGCGCCGGCACAGGTCGCTCACATCGCCGATGTCCATGTCCTCGATCTTGCCGCAGGTCTCGCACAGAAAATGCGCGTGGGTCCGGATGTTTCCGTCGTAGCGCGCGTGCCCCTTCCAGGTCGCCACCCGCCGGATCAGCCCCGCGGTTTCCATCGCATTCACCGTCCGGTACACCGTGAACAGCGAAATCCGGGGCACGCGCTTGCGCACCGCCTGATACAGCATGTCCACGTCCGGGTGGTCGTAGCGCCCGGTCAATTCCCGGTAAATCGCCAGCCGCTGACGGGTCAGGCGCAGCCCCGAGGAATGAAACGCCATGCGCATGGCGGTTTTCTTGTTGACACGGCGTAGGGAAGACTTGGCTTTCATGGGGATGGGTTCCGGGGACAACGATTTAAGCTGAAGATACCTCATTTTGCCCCGATTGTCTGCCTTTTTAGACATATTTTACCGTCTTTTAACATATTCCCGGGGAAGGAGTCGGGACGGAGGAAAACTCACAGAGGCCGTCCTGTTGCGTCAAAGCGCGGCGCAATGGCCACGGCCGGATTCAGGTAGATGGGCTGGAGTTCTTCGCCGGGAACGCCGGCCGCGAACAGCCTGCCGACCCATTCGGCGCGGGGAACGCGGCCGGATTCGATCCAGGGCGCATCCGGCCAGGCCGCGGCGCGCTCTTCGGCGGGCAGGAGACGCCAGTCGCCGATCCGGCGAACCGCAGGACCGCCGGCGCGTTCAAAGCATCCCGCCCAGATCATGCCGCGACGCGACGCGCCCGAGGCCACCGCCTTCGTTTCGTCGGGATGCTCCGCCAGCCATTCCGCCGCCAGCGCCGCCGCGCTGCTGACGGCCCATACCGTCTTGTGTCCGGGCAGGGCCCAGCCCTGCGCCGCCGTCAGGCTGACCCGCAACCCCATGTAGGAACCGGGGCCGCGCCCCGCCGCAACCGCTTCCACATCCCCCCATGTCCACCCCGCGTCCTGCAACAGCTTCTCCACCGCATCAAACAGCCCCTGGCTGCGCCGGCGCCCCGTCTCCACCGGCCGCGAAACCACCAGGTGTCCGTCCGACAGCAGCGCCACGCCCGCCTGCTCCGTCGAGCATTCCAGCGCCAGGACGTTCACCGCCCCCCCTACCGTTTGTCTTCCGCCCGCAGGCGGTCCCAGATCGCATCCATCTCCGCCAGCGTGCAGTCTTTCATCCGCCGGCCGCTTCCGGTGATCTCTTCCTCGACCACCCGGAACCGGCGCGAAAACTTGGCATTGGTCAGCTCCAGCGCGTAGGCCGGATCCACCTTCATGAACCGCGCCACGTTCACCACGGAAAACATCAGATCGCCCAGCTCTTCGATGATGTGCTTTCGGCTCTTGCGGTCGATCGCCTCGCGAAGCTCGCCGATCTCTTCCTCCAGCTTGACGAAGACATCCCCGATGTCGCTCCAGTCGAACCCGACGCGCGCGGCGCGCTTCTGGAGCTGCCAGGCGCGATGCAGCGGCGGCACGTGCCTGGGCACCCCGTCCAGCGCCGACACCCGCGCCTTTTTCTCCGTCTTCTTGATCGCATCCCAGTTGCGCAGCACTTCCTTCGAGTCCGCCACCTTCACGTCGCCGAAGATATGCGGATGCCGACGCACCAGCTTGTCCGAAATCCCCTGCGCGACGTCCGCAAAATCAAAGCTGCCCTCTTCGGACGCGATCTGCGACTGAAAGACGATCTGCAGCAGCAGGTCGCCCAGCTCCTCCGCGAGATGGTCGCGGTTGCCGCTCTCCATCGCGTCGAGCGCCTCGTAGGCCTCTTCCATCAGGTTCGACTTGATCGTGTCGATCGTCTGCTCGAGGTCCCAGGGACAGCCGTCGCCGGGACGCCGCAGGCGCGCCATGATCTCCAGCAGCCGCGCCAGCTGCTCCACCCCCCGGCGGCGGGCCGCCGCAACCCGGGCCGGCGACGCCCCCTTGCGGACCGCGGCTTTCGCCTTCGGTTTCCGGGAACGGGCCGGGACGTTCGCGGACTTAGAAGCTGATTTCTTCGAAGAACTCATTGGGCTTCACTTCTTTCAGGTCCGCGCAGACCAGATTCGCCCCGCAGAAATCCTGGTATTCGGTGAACGCATCGGGAACGGCCACGACATGCATCATCGCGGCCAGCGCGGTCTTCGCGGTGGCCATGCTGCTGACCAGCGCCAGGCAGCGCTTCGGATTGCGGTCAATGGCCTTCGCCATGCGCAGCCAGTGTTCCGCCCGGGGAAAACTCCGGTCCGCCGCCGACGGCAGCCCCGAGAACACCTGCACGCCCCAGCGGTCAAAGCCGAGGTGCGAGGCAACGGCCTCGGCGGATTCCTGGGGCAGCATCGAGACACAGGCGACCACCGCGCCGCGGGCCACCGCCGCCTCCATCCACTTGACCAGGCCTCCGTTCACCAGCGTCGTCTTCTGCATCAGGCGCGAGACGGTCTCGCCGGTCAGCCGGTCCACCACCTGCTCCGGCGTGGCCGACTTGACCTTCATGATTTTGAGGAATTCGGGCATGAATGCCGACGGAGCCGGATGCAGGCAATAGCGCGAAAACAGCACGGGCGAAAACGCGATGCCCTGCTCCTTCAGAATGCCGGCCAGCACGTCGTAGCGGATCTGCCGGGCGCCCAAGGCCACGTTGTCCATTTCGAAAATCAGCGCGCTCTTGGCGGAAGCGCCTTCCACTGCCTTGTCTTTCTTCGATGCGGCCATGAGTTCTCCTGGGGTTGAAACGTAAAAATCCGGGGCAGTCTAGAATGCCCGCCCCGCGCGGTCAATGGTTTCCTGCGATGTGCAGGACCCTCCGCTATTCGTCATCCGTCCGCCGTTCGCCGGGCTTCCGCCATACCGGCCGCACGCCGCCGCTTTGCGGCGGCCGATCGCCGCGCGGCGGACGCGGTCCCTGCGGCTTGCGGAATCCTCCGCCTGTACCCTCTGCCCGGCGCGGGCCGTAGGGCTTGCGCGGGCCCTGCGGTTTGCGGAATCCTCCGCCCGTGCCTTCTTCCCGCCGCGGCCCATAGGGCTTGCGCGGTCCGTACGGCTTCCGAAATCCGCCCTCGCCGCCCGCCTCGCGCTCCCCGTACGGCTTGCGCGGCGCATACGGCTTGCGGAATCCTCCGCCTTCGCCCTCGTCCCGACGCGGACCGTAGGGCTTGCGCGGTCCGTACGGCTTCCGAAATCCGCCCTCGCCGCCCGCCTCCCGCTCCCCATACGGCTTGCGCGGCGCATAGGGCTTGCGGAATCCTCCGCCTTCGCCCTCGTCCCGCCGCGGCCCATAGGGCTTGCGCGGACCGTACGGTTTCCGAAATCCGCCCTCGCCGCCCGCCTCCCGCTCCCCATAGGGCTTCCGGAACGACTGCGGCGGGCGTGTGCCCTGCGGCTTGCGGGGCTCCCCGCCTTCGCCCTCGTCCCGGCGCGGCGGCCTCGCCGCTCCGCCGCCCGGACGCGGCCCGTACGGCCGACGGGCATCCCCCGCCGGCTTCTTTTTCTTTCGATAGCCAAAGTTATTATAGGAATCCGGGCTCGGAGGCGTTTGCATAAGCGCGCCACCCTGCTCCCCGCCCCCTGAGAAAGCAAGCGGAAAGCTCCGAATCGAGCGCCCATAGACAAAATGTCGCACCCGAGCCGGGCAATTTGTCGCAGACTTCTGCCCCCGCACCCCGGCCCCGCTTCCCCCCGCCGCCGAGTTCGTCCAGACAGACCGGCCCGAAACACGCGGGCTCCCGTTCGGCCTCCCTCTTGGCACGGCATCTGCACCAGTCCAGTCGCCATGAGCGATGCAAACCAAAATCTGCAGGCCCGCTTGACACGCGACCGGCGTATGGTACGTTGGGTTCTCGTTCTGCAAATCATAATCCTTGGCTGGCTGGCCAAGAACCACTTTGACGGGGCATTCAACCGCAGCAGCCACAACCAACCCACTGCGGTCGCAACCTCAGCGGAATCTCCTCCCTCCTTGGAGCCCGCCGTACCGAATGCCCCGTCATCTTTTTCCCGCCCCCCGCGGCTCTCCTGGTTCCAACCCGTCCCCCCCCTGCCCCGGCGCCTCTCGCGCCACCCCGCCAGCCGCCTCCACGCCGAAATGGAACGCATGATGGCCGAGGCCAATCAGGCCTTCGCCGATTTCGATTCGCTCTTTTCCCCCGATCCCTCCTGGGCGTCCCTCCCCCTGTCGCCCTCCATGAACATGGCCGAAACCCCCCAGGCCTACGAAATCACCCTCGCCATCCCCGAGGCCGATCCCAGCACGTTCGATGTCCGGCTCGACGGGCGCCTGCTCAGCGTCTCCTCGCACCAAGACACCCGGACGCCCCAGGCGTCCTCCTCGCAGCACTTCAGCTCGCGTCTCCTGCTGCCAGGCCCCGTCGCGCCGGACGCCCTGTTGCACATCACCAACGAAACCGGGCGGATCCTCATCCGCATCCCCAAACCCGAAGCGGAGTCCGCTTCCGCCACGGCGTCGCGTTGACCCCGAAGGAGACCCCCCATGAGTGACACCGGCATCACCGCCATCAATGAAAAGGTAAAGGCCGAAAGCGCGTTCATCGCGCCCCTGCGCGCCGAACTCGAAACCGTCATCGTCGGCCAGCGCTATCTGCTCGACCGCCTGATGATCGGCCTGCTGGCCAACGGGCACCTGCTGCTCGAAGGCGTCCCCGGCCTCGCCAAGACGCTCGCCGTCAAGACGCTCGCCGCCGCCGTCCACACCTCCTTCCGGCGCATCCAGTTCACCCCCGACCTGCTCCCCGCCGACCTCATCGGCACCCAGGTGTACAACCCCAAGACCGGCGACTTCGGCACCCGCCAGGGGCCCGTCTTCGCCAACCTCATCCTCGCCGACGAAATCAACCGCGCCCCCGCCAAGGTCCAGTCCGCCCTCCTCGAAGCCATGCAGGAACACCAGGTCACCATCGGCCAGGAAACCTTCCGCCTGCCCGATCCCTTCCTCGTCCTCGCCACCCAGAACCCCATCGAGCAGGAAGGCACCTATCCCCTCCCCGAAGCCCAGGTGGATCGGTTCATGCTCAAGCTCGTCGTGACCTATCCCACCCGCGACGAAGAACGCCGCATCCTCGACGCCAACGCCCGCACCGACGTCTCCTTCAACGTCCGGCCCGTCGTCGAACCCGACACCCTCCTGCGCGCGCGCCGGACCGTGGACGAGATCTACGTGGACGACAAGATCAAGGACTACATTCTTTCGATCGTCTTCGCGTCGCGCGACCCCGCCGCCGCCGGCCTCGACGCCCTCCGCGATCAGATCCGCTACGGCGCCTCGCCCCGCGCCACCCTCTATCTCACCATCGCCGCCCGCGCCCACGCCTTCCTCCACGGCCGCGGCTACGTCACCCCCCAGGACGTCAAATCCATCGCCCCCGACGTCCTCCGACACCGCGTCATTCCGTCCTTCGAGGCCGAGGCCGAAGACCTGACCGCCGACAAGATCGTCGCCACCCTCCTCAACGAACTCCCTGTCCCGTAACGGAGCCGGAGACGTGAAAGATTGGAAAAATGGAATAATGGAATTCCGATCTCCCCATCATTCCACTATTCCATCATTCCATTCTTCCCTCCTTCCTCCCCCCTCCCTCCTCCCATGATCCCCCGCGACACATTGCGAAAAATCCGCCGGATCGAAATCCGCACCCGGCGGTCCGTCCACGATGTCTTCGCCGGACGCTACCATTCCGTCTTCAAGGGCCGGGGCATGGAGTTCCAGGAAGTCCGCGAATACGTCCCCGGCGACGACATCCGCTCCATTGACTGGAACGTCACCGCCCGCACCGGCGCCCCCCACGTCAAGAAATTCACCGAAGAACGCGAACTGACCGTCATGCTGCTGGTGGACATTTCCGCCTCGAACCGGTTCGGCTCGACGCCCCAGCTCAAGCGCGACCTCGCCGCCGAAATCGCCGCCGTCCTCGCCTTCTCCGCCATCGCCAACCATGACCGCGTCGGGCTGATTCTCTTCACCGACCGCGTGGAAAAGCACATCCCTCCCCGCAAGGGGCCCACCCACGTCCTGCGCGTCATCTCCGAAATCCTCGCCGCGCGCCCCGCCTCCCCCCGCACCGATCTCGCCCCCGCCCTCGAATACCTCAACCACGTCGTCCGCCGCCGCTCCGTCGCCTTCCTCGTCTCCGACTTCCTCGCGCCGCCCTGCGACCGCCTCCTGCGCGTCACCGCCCGCCGCCACGACCTCGTCAGCCTCGTCATCGGCGACAAGCGCGAACTCTCCCTGCCCGCCGCCGGCTTCGTGGATTTCCAGGACCCCGAAACCGGACGCCGCGTCCTCCTCGACACCTCCCACGCCCCCGCCCGCCGCGCCCTCCTCGCCGCCCAGTCCGCCCGCCGAACCGCCCTCCTTCGCTCCCTGCGCGCCGCCCGATCCGACGCCGTCGAACTCTATGCCGGCGAACCCTACGACCGCCAGCTCGTCCGCTTCTTCCGCACCCGGGAGCGCCGCCGATGAACGGGCGGGGTCAGACCGTAAATATTCACTTTGCCGCCCCGGATCACCAAAGGGGGCAGTCCTATGATTTACTGTTTTCCACGCCATGGAAAAATTTTTCCCGGATTTTCCACGCCATGGAAAAATTTTTCCCGGATTTTCCACGCCATGGAAAGTTTTTTTCCACGCTGTGGAAAACTGCCGCCATTCTTCATTCTTCATTTTTAATTCTTAGTTTGTCTTTCCTGGCCGGCTGCTCCGAGACGCCCCCCGCCGTCCCCGAACTCCCCGCCGGCCAGGATGCCTCCGCCACCGCCACGCTGTCCACCAACCGCATCCGCATCGGCGATCCCGTTCGCCTGACCGTCAAAGTCCTCCACCGCGACGGCACGCTCGTTGAATTCCCGTCCGTCGCCCGGGGCAAGGACATCATCGTGCGCGACAGCGACACGATGCAGACCGACCTGCCCGGGGATCTGTGCAAAACCGAACAGATGCTGCGCCTGACCTCGATGACCGTCACCAACCACGTCATCGGCGACGGCGAGCAACTCACCATCGCCACCCCCCAGGGCCTGCACTGGACCCTTCCCTATCCCTTCGCTGCCCTGGAGGTCGAATCGTCGCTCGCCCCCGGCGAAACCGATCCGCGCCCCGCCAAAGGCGGACTTGCGCGCTGGCCCGCGCCGCCGTCCCGCTGGATCTGGATCGCCCTCGCCGCCCTCGCCCTGCTCGCCGCCGCCGTCGCCGCCCTGCACCGGGTCCTGACCGCGCCGCGCACCATCCTCCACATGCCCCCGCCCGTCCCGCCGCACCAGGCCGCCCTCGACGCCATCGAAGCCCTCCGCGCCAAAGGCTGGATCGAAGCCCTGAACATCGAGCCGTTCTATGTCGAGCTCTCCGCCATTGTCCGCCGCTACCTCGAAGCCCGCTTCGGCCTGCGCGCCCCCGAACGCACCACCGAGGAATTCATCCGCGACGCCCTCTCCTCGAAGAAACTCTCCGACGCCCACCGCGACCTCGTCGGCGGATTCCTCGAACAAAGCGATCTGGTGAAATTCGCCCGTCACGCCCCCGGCCCGGGCGACATGCGCAACGCCCTTGATTCCGCCGCCCGCCTCGTGCGCGAAACCATGCCGTCGCCAGACCCCCGCCCCCCTGCTGCACCGGCTTCAGACCCCCGCCCCCTTGAGCACGCAGGTGCATCGGTTCGAGACCCCCGCCCCCTTGAGCAGGCAGGTGCATCGGTTCGAGACCCCCGCCCCCTTGCGGGGCGGGTGAATCAGTTCGCTCCGCCCGCCGGCGCCTCCCCACAACCCTCACCTCCTTCATCCCCCGCCCCATGATCCGTTTCCTCCATCCCTGGATCCTGCTGCTGCTCCTGCTGGTGCCGGCGCTGGTCTGGCTGCGCCATGCCCGCCGCCGCCGGGCCGCCTTCACCTTCCCCGACGGCGAAGCGCTGGCCGCCCTGCCGCCGTCGCCGTGGCTCGCCCTGCGGTGGCTGCCTCCCGCCCTCTTCGCCGCCGGCCTGGCCCTGGTCATCCTCGCCGCCGCCCGCCCGCAGGCCGGCCTGAGCGAGTCGCGCGTCGAAACCGAAGGCGTGGACATCGTCCTGCTGGTGGATACGTCCACCTCGATGCGCGAAGAGGATTTCTCCACCGCCGCCCGCCGCCTGAACCGGCTCGACGCCGCCAAATCCGTCATGGAGCCGTTCATCCGTGCGCGGACCGACGACCGCATCGGCATCGTGACGTTCGCCGCCATGCCCTACACCATCGCGCCGCTCACCACCGATCACGCCTGGCTGCTGCTGCAGATGGACCGCCTGCAGACCGGCATGCTCGAAGACGGCACCGCCATCGGCGACGCCATCGCCTCCGGCGTCAACCGCCTGCGCGACTCCCGGGCCAAATCCAAGGTCGTCATTCTGCTCACCGACGGCATCCAGAACGCCGGCCGCCTCACCCCGCTCGACGCCGCCCGCGCCGCCGCCGCCCTCGACATCAAGGTGTACACCGTCGGCGCCGCCTCCGGCCAGCCCCGCCGCGGCATGGGCCTGTTCCAGTTCGCCCCCCTCGGGCCCGAGATCGACGAGGCCATGCTGACGAAAATCGCCGAGCTGACCGGCGCGCGCTATTTCCGCGCCACCGATCTCGCCAGCCTCGAAGACACCTACCGGGCCATTGACGAGATGGAAAAGACGGAGATCGAACTCGATCAGTACACGCGCTACGAAGAGCGCTTCGCGCCGTTTCTTGTGCTGGGCCTGCTGTGCCTGGCGCTGGAAACGCTGCTGGGCTTCACCCGCCTCGGGAGGCTGCCGTGAAGTGGGGCCAGATCCAGCTGCTCACCTGGCTGCCGCTGGCGATTCCGCTGGCGTGGGGCGCCTTC